>CAZWZP010000038.1:12989-18475 GCA_964638925.1 uncultured Stakelama sp.
TACGAGTTCATGAAGGAGATGCAGACGCTCGCCTTCCAGCAGCTCGAACCCGAAGCCTATGAATCGATCACCAAGCGGCTCCATGCGCTGACCGTCGAGGGTGAGGATCGCATCGCCAAGATCGGATCTGGCCTCAAATTGCTGCTCTCGCGTGGCGGGGTCGAGGCGGATATTTCGGGGCGCGAGAAACACCCCTATTCGATCTGGAAGAAGATGTCGGAGCGGCACGTCAGCTTCGAGCAATTGAGCGACATCATGGCGTTCCGCGCGACCGTCGATACCGAAGAGGAATGCTATCGCGCGCTCGGCATCATCCACCGCCGCTGGCCGATGGTGCCGGGGCGGTTCAAGGATTACATCTCAACGCCCAAGCGCAACGGCTATCGTTCGCTGCACACCAGCATCATCCATGCCGGCGACACCCGCGTCGAGATCCAGATCCGCACGCGTGAGATGCACAGCCAGGCCGAACACGGCCTTGCCGCCCATTGGTCGTACAAGCAGAATGCCGTACGCCCCGATACCCAGGTCAGCTGGATCCGCGATCTGGTCGACATCCTCGAACAGGCCGAGAGCCCCGAGGAGCTGCTCGAACATACCAAGATGGCGATGTATCAGGATCGCATCTTCGCCTTCACCCCCAAGGGCGAGCTGATCCAGCTGCCCAAGGGCGCGACCCCGATCGACTTTGCCTATGCCGTCCACACCGATCTGGGCGATCAGGCGGTGGGCGCGAAGGTCAATGGCCGCGTCGTGCCGCTGCGCACCGAAATCGCGCAGGGCGATCAGGTCGCGATCCTGCGGTCAAAGGCACAGCGGCCGCAGGATAATTGGCTGAACTTCGCGATCACCGGCAAGGCCCGCGCCGCGATCCGTCGCCATTTGCGACATAAGGAGCGCGACGAGTCGATCGCGCTCGGTCGCAAACTCTATGACGAGATTGTCGGCCGCCTGCCGGTGCCGATTGGCGAGGAAGCGTTGGGCGCGGCGCTGACCCGGCTCAAGCTGGAGGACTCCGACGCGCTGATGGAGGCGATTGCACGCCAGAAAGTCACCGATGCGCAGGGGATGGAAGCGCTGCTGCCCGGATCGACCGAGGATGAGGCGGCGCTTCCGCCGGTGCAGCGGATGCCGATCTCGATCAAGGGGCTGACCCCCGGCGTGGCGTTCACCCTGGCCAATTGCTGCCACCCGGTGCCGGGCGACCGGATCGTCGGCGTGCGCCAGCCCGGCGCGCCGATCGAAATCCACCAGATCAGCTGCCCCAAACTCGACGCGGTCGAGGATCAGGACTGGGTCGATATCGGCTGGGGCGACAAGGCCGAGGGCGGCACCGCGCGCATCGCGGTGACGCTGAAGAACGAACCCGGCGCGCTCGGCATGGTCGCAACGCTGCTGGGGCAGCACAAGGCGAACATCCTCAACATCCGCTTCGACACGCGCGACACGACGTTCCACACGAACATGATCGACGTCGAGGTGCGCGACGCCGCGCATCTGATGAAGCTGATCGCGGCACTCAGAGCTGCAGATGCGGTGAGTTCGGCGGAGCGGGTTTGACGCCACAATATCTGTGTCCGCAAATCCCACATGACGCAGCCCGCGTGGCGCGCTAGACCGCGCCCATGCAACGTCCAAAGCTCTCGGTCGTCGTGCCGTGCTACAATGAAGAAGGCTGTCTCGAACTGCTGCACGCCCGCGTGTCTGCAGCAGCGCGGGCGGCGGTCGGCGACGATTATGAGATCGTGCTGGTCAATGATGGATCGCGCGACGGCAGCTGGGCGGTGATGCAGCGCCTGTCCGCCGCCGACCCGCATCTGGTCGCGGTCAACCTCTCACGCAATCACGGGCATCAGCTTGCGCTGACCGCAGGGCTCGACCTGTGCGCGGGCGACGAGATTCTGGTGATCGACGCCGACCTGCAGGATCCGCCGGAGCTGTTGTCCGACATGCGTGCGACGCTGCGCGAACAGGGCGCGGACGTGGTCTATGCGGTGCGCCGCAAGCGCGATGGCGAAACCTTCTTCAAAAAGGCGACCGCCGCTTTGTTCTACCGGATGCTCGACCGGATCACCGACACGCCGATCCCGCTGGACACCGGCGATTTCCGCCTGATGACCCGCCGCGCGCTCGACGCCTTCCTGTCGCTGCCCGAACAGGCGCGCTTCATTCGCGGCATGGTCGCCTGGGTCGGCTTCCGTCAGGTGCCGTTCGTCTATGACCGGCATGAGCGCCACGCGGGCGAGACCAAATATCCGCTGGCCAAGATGATCCGCTTCGCGCTCGATGCGGTCACCGGCTTCTCGACCGCGCCGCTGCGCTTTGCCAGCCATGTCGGCCTGGCGCTCACCGGCCTGTCG
This sequence comes from uncultured Stakelama sp., assembly GCA_964638925.1. Taxonomy (GTDB): domain Bacteria; phylum Pseudomonadota; class Alphaproteobacteria; order Sphingomonadales; family Sphingomonadaceae; genus Sphingomonas. Next base: position 15,350 of record CAZWZP010000038.1, read on the forward strand.
GTGCTGCTGTTCCTCTACATCGTGATCGGCTGGCTGCTGGGCAATGCGGTGCAGGGCTGGACCTCGACCATGCTGGTGGTCGTGTTCCTGGGCGCGGTGCAGATGTTCGTGCTTGGCATGATCGGCGAGTATCTTGGCCGACTCTATGTCGAATCGAAGCGGCGGCCGCTCTACCTCGTCGCCGATGTCGCGGGGCCGGTGAAGGGCCATGCTTCGCTCGGCTATCGCTTCCGCGATTCGGGCGAGGTGACCGTCGCCCCCTTCGCCCCGCCGCGCGCGGATACGGAGGAGTCCGTCCCTGCCCCGGCCAAGGCACCAAAGCGCAAACCCGAGCCACCGACGCTGCTGTGAAGCCAGCCCTCGCCCTGCTCGCGCTCGCGCTCGCCGCACCAGTCCTCGCACAGGACGCGCCGGCGCTGCGCGATCGGGTCGCGGCGGAGTTCGCCAAGGCGCCGGCCGGCGCGCGCTTCGGACTGGTCGTCGGCGATGGCGCGGGGCGTGAGATCGTGTCGATCCGCCCCGATGAGCGCTTCATTCCGGCGTCGAACACCAAGATCGTGAGCACAGCCGCCGCGTGGTGGGCGATGCCCGATGCGATGACCGCGCCCGACACAAGCGGCGGCGCGGCGGTGCGGATCGAGGGCAAGGATGTGATCCTCACCGGGCGCGGCGACGCGCGGCTGTCGAGCGCAGCGGATTGCGTGACCAACTGCCTGAACCAGCTCGCCAGCGCCATCGCCGCGGGCATCCGGCGCGTCCGCAACATCACCGGCGACGCGACCCTGTTCCCCGACGAGCGCTGGAGTTCGGGGATGAGCTGGAACAATATCCCGTCGCGCTCCGGAACCGCCAATTCGGCGCTGACCCTCGACGACAATGAACTGGTCGCGACCGTCACCCCGGGCAAGCCGGGCGAGGCACCGCGCTTCGATCATCTTGGCTATGTGACGATCGATAATCGCGTCGTCACCGTTGCAACGGGCGGCAAGACCGATATCGGCTTCGACCGGCTGCCGTTCGACCGCACGATCCGCTTTACCGGCACGATCGCCGCCGATGCGCCGCCGCGCACGCTGCGGTTCGCGATCGACGATCCGGCGCATTATGCGGCGTGGCGGCTGGCGGCGCTGTTGCGCGAGCGTGGGGTAAAGGTCAGCGGGACGGTGACGTCGCGCTACCGCGCCACCGATCTGTCGGACGACCCAAAGAAACGCGGCGCAATCCCGCCACGCCCGCCCGAACCGGTGTGGCTCGCCGCGCTGACCCCGCCCCCGCTGGCGGAGGATGTGCGCACGATCAACAAGGTCAGCCAGAACCTGCACGCCGAACTGCTGCTGCGCCGCTCCGGCCTGATCGACGGGACCGGATCGGTTGCCGACGGGCAGGCAAAGGTCGCCGCGATGTTCGCCGCCGCCGGAGTGCCGCGCACCGCGTTCGACTTTTCCGACGGCTCGGGCATGTCGACCTATAACCGCATCGCCCCGCGCGGCATGGTGACGTTGCTCGACTGGATCGCACGCCAGCCCTGGGGCGCGGCGTGGCGCGAGACGCTGCCGGTCGGCGGGGTCGACGGCACGCTGGCGCGGCGGTTCAAGGGCACCGCGCTGGAGGGCCGGATCTTTGCCAAGACCGGGTCGATCAACGCCACCAACGCGCTGGCCGGCTATATGGTGGCCAAGAGCGGGAAATTGCTCAGCTTCGCCGCCTATGCCAATGATGTGCCGGGGGATGCGTCGGGCACACCGATGATCGACGCGGCGCTGGTGGCGGTCGCCGAGGCGAACTGACGCCACCTCCGACTGGGGGAAGAGCCATGCTGCTTGCCGCAACGATGCTGGTTCAGGATGCCGCCACGCTGGAGGCTGCTGGACGCTATGCCGACGCCGAACGCGCGCGGCGCTCCAGCTACGAACAGGCACAACGGCGCGGCGCTGGCACCGTGGCGACGGCGGACGCGGCGGAGAAGCTGGCCGACAATCTCGCGATGCAGTTGCGCCTCAACGATGCCGAACCGCTATACCGCCGCGCATTTGAAATCCGACTGGCGAAGCTTGGCGAGAAGCATGGCGATACCGCGCGCAGCCTGAGGCAGCTCGCCGCGCTGGCGATGGCGCGCGGGGCACTGAGCGAGGCTGAGGCGCTGGCGCGGCGCTCACTCGACATTCAGCGCGCCGTCTCTGCCGGCCAGATGGAGCTGGCCTGGGCGCTCAACGGCATGGCAGAAGTGCTGGCGGCACAGGGCAAGGCGTTCGACGCCGACCCGCTGTTTGGCGAAGCGGTGACCATCGCGCGCGCACTGGGCGATGCCGACCTCGCCATCCTGCTCAACAATCACGGCAATAATTTCTACCGCATGGCCACCGCTGCGGTGATCCCGCCGATGTTCCGCCGCCGCGCCGGGGCGACCCGTTCGGTGGTCGCGCCGACCGATCAGAATGAAGCCGGCGAGCTCGACCCGCTCCGCAAGCGGGCGTTCCTGGCACAGGGCCGCGACCTGTTGAATGAGGCGATGCGGATGTTCACTGCCGCGTCGGGGGACGACCATCCCGATGTCGCCAACCTCCTCAACGGCCTCGCCGCCAATTACCGTGCCGACGGGAAGCCAGTCGAGGCCGAGGCGCGCTATCGTCAGGCGCTGGCGATCAAGGCGCGTTTCCTGCCGCCCGACAATCGCGACCGCATCGTCGGCGAATGGAGCCTGGGCGACCTGCTCGCCACCCGGCCGGGCCGCGAGCCGGAAGCGCGGACCCGGCTGCGCGCGGCGATGCTGGGAGCAATGGCATCACAGGCCCGCTTCCGCACCTTCGACGCGGCGGCGAGCAATGAATTGCGCAGCTATGCCCCGGTGTTCGCGACCAGCATCCGGGTGGCATGGCGGCTGTCCCGCGCCACCGTTCGCGCTGGGCCTGTCGAAGCGCCCGCGCCGCAGCTCGGAGAGTGAGTCCGACGCCCTTCGACAAGCTCAGGGCAAACGGAGTTTGGGGAGATCAACTCTTCGGCTGGGCCAGCACGATGATCGACAGGCCGGGCGGCAGCGGCACGCGGCCGAGCAGATGGCGCTCAAGCCCGAAAATCTTCTCGAACACCCAGTTGAGCGGTTTCGGCGGCGGCGATGCGGTCGGAATG
>CAZWZP010000038.1:18485-22099 GCA_964638925.1 uncultured Stakelama sp.
ATCGTCGCTGTCGTCCTTGCCGGTCAGCTTGCCCGCGAGCCGCGCGGCGACGGCGGCGGGGAACAGCAGCGAGTTGAACCAGCGCAGCTTGCGCCATTTCAGCCCGGCCTTGTCCAGCGCGGCGGTCAGCGTCGCCTTCGAATAGCGGCGCTTGTGGTGGTTCACCACGTCATGCGCGCTCCACATCCATTGATGCGCGGGGACGGTGATCAGGATCGTCCCGCCCGGCTTCAGCCGCTTCGCCATGCCCGCGAGCGCGGCAACATCGTCCTCGACATGCTCGACCACATCGAGCACCGCGATCAGATCATATTGCCCCTCGGCTACCCCACTCAGCTCGGGCAAGGGCGCGGTGCCGACCTCCTTGCCCAGCCGCGCACTGGCGACGGTGCGCGCAGCCTCGTCGATCTCGATCGCGTCGACCGTGCCGAACGCGCCGAGCATGGGCAGGTTATGCCCGGTGCCGCAGCCGATCTCTAGGATCCGCGCGTCCTTTGGCGGCTGCACATAGCGCGCGATATAATCGGCAAGGATGTCGCGGCGCGCCACATACCACCAATGGGTGGAATCATGCTCGGCCATGCGGTCGTAAACGATGCGGTCCATGATTTATCCAAACACCCATTGCCGGTTCAGCGCAAATGTCGCGACGGGCGTCACCGTGACGATCGGGATCAGCGGCACCCATTCGGGATAGTGCAGCAGGTCGGCGAGCACCCAGGTGAAGAGCGCGTTGAGCAGCAGGCCGAGGCCCTGAACGATCAGGAATTTGAAATGCTGACGCCCGCTATTGTCGCGGCTGCCATGCCCCTTGAAGCTCCAGAAGCTGTGCAGGAAAAAGCCACAGGTGACCGCGACCGCAAAGGCGAACGGCACCGCCGCGACGGCAAGGTTCGGGAACACCCACCAAACGAGCGGCAGATAGACGGCCGAATAGATCACGGTGGAGATGCCCCCCGCGATGCCGAAACGGATCAGCTGCCCCAGCACGCCGCTCCGCCGCAAATCGTCCAGTCGATGATTGAGTGAAGCCACGCCCGCCTTGCCCTGAAGTCGCGCGCCGCCCTAATGCTCGCGCTGCAGAAGGGGAAGCGGTTTTGAGTTCGACACGATTCGCGGGGTTCGACCTCGACCGGGAGTTGCAGACGCATTGGGTGCGCTGGACCCTCCTCGCCTGGGCCGCCATCGCCGGCTGGTATCTGTGGCAGCGCTGGGGACTGGTCAACGCGCTGGCGCTCAGCGACACCGACGACAATATGCGGCTGATGCAGGTGCGCGGCCTGCTCGCCGGGCAGGACTGGTATGACCTGCGGCAATATCGGCTGAGCCCGCCGAATGGCCTCGACATTCACTGGTCGCGGCTGGTCGACCTGCCGATCGCGGGGCTGATCCTGTTGCTCCAGCCCTTTGTCGGCACCGCGATGGCCGAGCGGCTGGCGGCCGGCATCGCGCCGCTGTTCCCGCTGGCTGTAACGATGCTGGCGATGGGCGCAGCCGTGCGCCGTTTGATCGCACCGACCGCCTGGCCGCTGTCGATCATCATCCTGCTGGGCTGCACCGCGACGATGGCGCAATATGTGCCGCTGCGGATCGACCATCATGGCTGGCAGCTCGCCTTCCTCGCGCTCGCCGTCATGGGCATCGCCGATCCTAAGCGGACGCGCGGCGGCCTCACCGTCGGCCTCGCCAGCGCCGGATCGCTGACCATTGGCCTCGAACTGCTGCCGTTCTGCGCGATGGCCGGGGCGATCGTCGCGCTACGCTGGGTGTGGGACCGCGACGAAATGCCGAGGATGCGGGCCTATGGCCTGACCCTCGCAGGCGGGAGCAGTGCCGGGTTCGTGCTGTTCGCGTCCAACGCGAATTACGCGATGCGCTGCGATGCGCTAACCCCGGTATGGCTGTCGGTAATGGTGGGCGCGGGCGCGCTGGTGGTGGTGCTGAGCCTGCTCAACCCTGCCAATCGCCTGGTCCGTCTGGGCATCGCGGCGGCGGCGGGCGGGATCGTTGTCGGCGGGTTCGCCGGACTGTTCCCGCAATGTCTGCAGCGCCCGGAAGGCGTGTCGGACGAACTCGCCGATACCTGGCTCAACAATGTCCGTGAGGCGCGGCCGATCTACAAGCACAGCTTCGGCATGGCGTTCCCGATGGCGGTGCTGCCGGTGATCGGGATCGTCGGCGCGGGCTTTGCGGCGTGGCGCGCGAAGACCGCCGATCAGCTGGTCGCATGGGTCGCGATCGGGCTGTTCACCGCCTTTGCCGGGGCCATGCTGCTGTGGCAGGTGCGCGTCGGCCCCGCAGCGCAATTGCTGGCGGTTCCGGGCGCAGCATGGCTCGCTTGGACGATCGTGCCGTGGTTCCTGCGGCAGCGCTGGATGGCGGTGCGGGTGCTGGGGTCGGTGGCGGCGTTCCTGCTGGTGTCGGGCCTGTTCGCCGGGTTCGTGGTCAAATATCTGCCCGTCAGCGACCCGCCGTCCAAATATCGCAGCGCCGTGAGCCGCGCCAATAACCGCTGCGCCAGCTCGGCGGCGATGCGGATGCTCGACCGCACCCTGCCGCCCTCGACGCTGTTCACCCATGTCGATCTGGGCCCGCGTCTGATCGTGATGACGCGGCACAAGGGCATTGCCGGGCCGTACCACCGCAATGAGCGCGCAATCCTGGACGTGCACCACGCCTTTACCGGCAAGCCCGAGGCGTTTCGCGGCATCGCGCAGCGCTATGGCGCGCAATATCTGCTGGTGTGCCCCAACATGGCCGAGACCACGGTCTATCGCGCGCGGGAGAAGGACGGCTTTTACGGGCAACTGGCCAAGGGCACGGTCCCCGACTGGCTGGAGCCGGTGCCTCTGCCCAAGGGCGCGCCCTACCGGCTGTGGCGGATCCGGTATGAGCCGCGCTAGATCGCGAAGCTCTGCTTCACCCCGTCGATCACAAACTGGATCGCCAGCGCGGCAAGCAGCACGCCGAGCAGGCGGGTGATCACCGATTCGATCTTCGCGCCCAGCACCCGCATCAGCGGACCGGCGGCGAGCAAGGCGACGAGCGTCAGGACCAGCACCAGCGCGAGCGCCCCGAACACCGCCGCCGTCTCGCCCGGTCCCTCGGCGCGCGAGACGAGCAGCATGATCGTCGCGATCGACCCCGGCCCGGCAATCATCGGCATCGCCATTGGGAACACTGAGACATCCTCGACCGTCGGCGTCTGCATCACCTTTTCCGCGCGGTCCTCGCGGCGTTCCTGACGCTTCTCGAACACCATTTCGAGCGCGATGATGAACAGCATGATCCCGCCCGCGATGCGGAAGGCGCTGAGGCTGATGCCGAGCGTGCGCAGCAGCGCTTCGCCCGCCAGCGCGAACACCAGCAGGATCGCGGTCGCGATCATCACCGCGCGCATCGCCATCGCGCGCTGCTGATTGGGGCGCGCGCCCTTGGTCAGGCCGGCATAGATCGGCGCGCAGCCGGGCGGGTCGATCACCACGAACAGCATCGCAAAGGCGGACAGGAACAGCTCGATCATTGCACTTGCCTCTCTGCCAGTGTGCGCTCCCAGGCGAGGGCATCGCGGACGATGCGCTCCAGATCGTCATATTGCGGGCGCCACGGCAGCG
>CAZWZP010000039.1:0-19592 GCA_964638925.1 uncultured Stakelama sp.
GAAGGGGAGGGGCTTAAAACCTACCGCGTCACCGCCATGTCGCCGCTGCTCGGACGATCGGCCTTGAACTCGCCATATTTGCCGAACTCCGACCGCGCGATCGCCCGGTTGTGCACCTCGTCCGGCCCATCGGCAAAGCGCAGCGTGCGCATACTCGCCCACGCGCTCGCCAGTGGTGTATCGCCCGACACGCCCGCACCGCCGAACGCCTGGATCGCGTCGTCGAGGATCTGCAGCGTCATGCGCGGCCCCATCGCCTTGATCATCGCGATCTCGCCCTGCGCCGACTTGTTGCCCGCCTTGTCCATCATGTCCGCGGCCTTGAGGCACAACAGGCGCATCATTTCGAGGTTCGATCGCGCTTCGGCGACGCGCTGTTCCCAGATCGAATGGTCGGCGATGCGCTTGCCGAACGCGACACGGCTCAGCAGCCGCTTGCACATCAGCTCCAGCGCCATTTCGGCAACCCCGATTGAGCGCATACAGTGATGGATGCGACCCGGCCCAAGCCGGCCCTGCGCAATCTCGAACCCGCGCCCTTCGCCCAGCAGGATATTCTCCACCGGCACGCGGACATTCTCCAGCACCACTTCGCCATGGCCGTGCGGCGCGTGATCATACCCGAATACCGAAAGCATCCGCTCGATCCTGACGCCGGGCGTGTCCATCGGCACCAAAATCTGGCTCTGCTGGGAATGACGCGAGGCGTCGGGGTTGGTCTTGCCCATCACGATCGCGACGGAACAGCGCGGATCGCCCACGCCCGACGACCACCATTTGCGCCCGTTGATCACATAATGATCGCCGTCGCGGACCATCGACGTCTGGATATTGGTCGCGTCGGACGAGGCCACGTCCGGCTCGGTCATCAGGAACGCCGAGCGGATCTCGCCATCCATCAGCGGCTTGAGCCAGCGCTCCTTGTGCGCGCGCGTGCCGTAACGGTGCAGCACTTCCATATTGCCGGTGTCGGGCGCGGAGCAGTTGAACACCTCGCTCGCCCATCCGGCGCGGCCCATTTCCTCGGCACACAGCGCGTATTCGAGGTTGGTGAGCTGCGTCCCCTCGAACTCGAAACTGTCGTCGACATGGGTCTGGCCCGAATGCGGCGGCATGAAGAAATTCCACAGGCCCTGTGCGCGCGCGACCGGCTTCAGCTCCTCGATCACCGGCAGCACCTTCCAGCGCTCGCCCTCCCGCACCTGACGGCGATATTCGTCCTGGCGTGGGGTGATATGCTGGTCGATGAACCCCCGCACGCGATCGCGGAAATAGGTCTCGCGCTCGGTAAGCGTGAAATCCATGGGCCCTCTCCTTCTCAAATCCGTTTCGAGTCGATTAGGCCATACCCGATATTCGGTAAAGTGGGGCTGGCCGCATTTTTCGGCTACGGTTTGCTGTGCATGGCCGAATGCGCGTTTAGGACTGTTCGTTCGAATCAAATTTGCTAATCTGTCACGATGAACGCCGAAGACGCAGCGCCCGAAGAGGCGCGGGGGGAAACAAAACGATTCCGCGCCAAGCGCGACGCGATCCTCGCGGCCGCGGCGGACGTGATCAACGATCAGAGCGCGAAGGGCATGACCTTCGCCGATGTCGCGCAGCGCGTCGGCCTCAACACCACCAGCGTTACCTATTATTTCAAGCGCAAGGAAGACCTGGCGGCCGCCGCGTTCGACGTGACGCTCGACCGGCTCGACGCGATGCTGGACGAAGCGCATCGCGAAGCGACGCCCGAGGCGCGCGTCGCCCGCTATCTGTCGATCAACATGGCGCGGCTGGCGAGCATCCATCGCGGTGAGGAAAAGGCATTCGCGATCCTGTCCGACCTGCGCGCAATGGAGGGCGAGCTGCGCACCCGCCTGATGCAGCGTTGGCAGCAGATTTTCCGCAAGACCCGCGCTTTGTGGGGCGAAGGCGGCACGCGCGCGGAGACCGATCTGCGCGGCGGGCGCGCGCATGTGCTGCTCGAAAACACCTTCTGGCTCCCCGCCTGGATCACCCGCTACGAGGTGGACGAATATCCCCGCGTCGAAAGCCGGTTGATGGACGTATTCCGCCACGGCATCGCGACACCGGGCGATGTGTGGAAGCCCGCGATGCTCGACCTGACGCATGACGAGGCCGAGCCGGGGCGTGAGGCGTTTCTGCTCGCGGCGACGCGGCTGATCAACGAACTCGGCTATCGCGGCGCGTCGGTGCAAAAGATCGCGAGCGAGCTCAACGTTACCAAGGGCAGCTTCTACCACCATCTCGACGCCAAGGATGAGCTGGTGATCGAATGCTACAAGCGCAGCTTCGACCTGATCGCCGATGCGCAGCGGCTCGCCGAGGACGGGCCGGGCGACCATTGGCGCAAGCTGACCAGCATCATTGCGACCCTGCTCGACGTCCAGTTTTCCGAACGCGGCCCGCTGCTGCGCACCACCGCGCTGTCGGGCCTGCCGCCGCGCGTGCGCACCGCGCTGATCGACCGGTCGAACCGCATCGCGCGCCGCTATGCCGGGATGCTGTCCGACGGCATCGCCGAAGGATCGATCCGCGCGATCGACCCGCTGGTCGCTAGCCAGACGATGATGGCGCTGCAGAACGCGGCGTTCGACATGCGCAAATGGGCGAGCACCATGCCGCGCGACCGCGCGGTGGCGTTTTACGCCTCGACCATCGTGTTCGGGCTGTTCGACGATCGCGTGCTGGAGTTCTGATCTCGAAAGGCAGAGGGTTTAACCGGCTGCCGCCGCCTGCCGCCGCAACCATACCCCCGCGCGCCAATAGTGGAAGATTGCCCAAGGGGTGATCGCCGCGAAGATCAGCATCGCATAGCGCAGCGAATCCGCGCCATAGGTCGGGTTCAGCGCATCACTAAGCCGCCCCACCGCCACTGGACCGATGCCCAGACCGATCATGTTGATGACCAGCAAGGTGATCGCCGCCCAGAGCGCACGCACCTTTTGCGGGGCTAAGCTCTGGATCATTGCGAAGCTGGGTCCGAGATAGCTGTTCTGGAACAGCAGCGCGACGACATAGGCGCTGAGCGCCAGCTGCCAGCTGTCCAACCAGTAGAACATCAACGCGAAGGGCAGCGCGATGACCTTGAGCAGCGCGACCATGTAGCTTTGTGCGTACATGCCGCGAGTCTTGGCCAGCCAGTCTGCCAGCCTGCCTCCCAGCACCGCCGACAGCGCGCCGACCACGCCCAGAATAGGTGCCACGATCCACGCGATCTGAAGCAGGTTCATATCGAGCGAACGCTGCATGTAGCTCGGCCCGAATGCGGCCAGGCCGTATCCGATCATCGAGGTCAGCGTGACGCCGAGCACGACATGGACGGCGGCCTTGTTGCGCCACATCCCGATAAATGCCTCGGCCAACGACGGCATCGCTTCGCCCTCGGCGACCTTGACCGTGTCGGACAGGCCGCGGCGCGGCTCGACCACGAGCTTCCACACGAAAAAGGCAAGCAGCACCCCGGGCAGGCCGACCGCGAACAGGGCGACGCGCCAGCCATAATAATGCGCGACCGTCCCACCGATCATCGTGCCAAAGGCGGTGCCCAGCACCACGCCCAGCGAATAGATCGCCATCGCCCCCGCGCGCTTTTCAGGCGGGTAGAGATCGGCGATGATCGAATGACTCGGCGGGCTCGACCCGGCCTCGCCAATGCCGACGCCGATGCGGAACAACAGCAGCTGGACGAAATTCTGCGCAAGCCCGCACGCCGCGGTAAATGCGCTCCACACCGTCAGACTGATCGCGATGATGTTGCGCCGGTTCATCCGGTCGGCCAGCCGCGCGACCGGGATGCCCAGTCCGGCATAGAAGACCGCGAACGCAAGGCCCGTGAGCATCCCCAGCTGGGTGTCGCTGAGCCCCAGATCCTTCTTGATCAGCTCTTGCAGGATCGCAAGGATCTGCCGGTCCATATAGCTGAAGAAATAGGTGACCGTCAGCAATGCGAGCGTCAGCCCGCGTCGCCGGATCGCCCGGTCGTCGGCCCCCTCGGGAACAGGGTTGGCCGGTGCGGGAATCGTCGCCATTTCAACCTGCTCCTTCATACGCTTCTACACCATTCTTCGGACAAAACCGGGGCTCCGCCGCGTTCCCCGCGCGACGGAGCCCCGAAAGGTGCCGGCTTCAGAATTTGGCGGAGACGCCAATCTTGAAGTTGCGGCCCAGAGGATTCCCCACGAACGGCTCGTAGTTATAATCTTCGCGCGCGAAGGGCGGATCCTGGTCGAACAGGTTGTAGATGCTCCCCGACAAAGTGACCTTGTCGGTGATCGCGAACTGGAGGGTGAAGTCCGCGGTGGTGAAGCTGTCGATGAACGCCCCCTGGGTGACCCGCGCGCCGCCCAGCGACGGGTTGGGACCATAGACGCCCGCCGTCGTGATATCGGCGCGCTGATCGTACAGCCCGTCAATATAGGTGACGGTCAACCGCGCATCGAACGGCCCTGCGCCGAACTCAAGGAAGCCCTGCCCCTTCCATTCCGGCACCGGATAGAGCGTCGTCTGATAGTTGAGCAGGCCGACCCCGTCATAGCCCGCCTGCACCAGCGTGCCTTCGACGAAGATGTCGCTGATCCGGTTCTGGAGCGTATAGGTGACGTTGCCGCCGATCGCAAAACGCGTGCCGCTGCCCAGCAGGTCGGTACCCCGATAGCTGGCCATCACGTCAATCCCCTCATTGGTGATCGACGCGCCATTCTGGTTCTCGGTGCGCACGCGCGAAATCGCGGTGCGCGCGGTCGTCGAGGTGCACGGCCCGGTCGAGAAGGTGAAGCGCGCCGCCAGCGCCGCATTGGTGGCGCAGGTATTGCCGCCAGTGCTGGGGAACAGCGTATTGACCATCGAGATCAGCGGATCGGAGACGATCACATCCTCGATATCATAGCGGTAGTAATCAATGCTGGCGCTGAACCCGCCGGCATTGAACAGCACACCCGCGCCGTAATTCTTCGAGCTTTCGGGCACCAGATTGGGGTTGCCGAACACGTCGATCGGACGGAACGTCGTGTCGATGATCTGGAGCGCAGTGATCGAGCCGGGGGCCAGCTGATTAAGCGTCGGCGCGCGGAAAGTGGTGCCGAACCCGCCACGCAATGCCAGCCAGTCGGTCACCTGCCAGCGCGCACGGATCTGCGGGTCGAAGGTTGATCCGGTCGCCCCGCCATAATCCTCGAACCGCGCCGCAAGCTGCAGGTTCAGCGTGTCGAACACCGGCAGTTGCGCCTCGGCAAACACCGCCCAGACATCGCCTGACAAGTCATAGTTGAGGTTGGTACCAAGGAAGCCCAGCGCGCCCGCCGGTGCCCGTCCACCGGAGCAGGCTGCACCGTTGGTGTTACCGTTAAGCGGCGTCTCGCGGCACGGATTGGTCGCAAGATTGTTGTTCCCGCCATAGCGGCCGGTGATCGACGTATCGCGATATTGCGCGCCAACGCCGAACTGCACTTCGCCGCCCGGCAGGCTGAAGCCGGTGCCGCCGCTGAGCGAAGCTTCAGCAACGAACAAGCTGGTGTCGACCGAGCTATGCGACCGGACGAAAAACCAGTCGGTCAGCTCGGCACTGTTGCGCGGCCCGTTGGCGACCGGGTTGGCCTGGCCGGTCGACGGGTTGACCGGCACCGCATTGCCGAACGGGTTGAGCCACTGACAGCCATTCGCGCCCGGCGTGGTGCCGGTGCAGTTCGGCCCGCCAAAGCCAAGCAATGCGCGCTGGACCCGGTCGCCGAATGAGTCATAGCCATCGATATAGCGGTAGTAATTGTGATAGGTCGCGTTGAGGTTATAGTTCAGCCCGTCGGCCACCTCGCCGCGCAGTTCAGCGGTGAACCGGGTCGACTCGCTCTTGCGCAGGCCAGTTGCCGAGCCCGGCGCGAACTCATTGTCCAGTGTCGAGGGATTGCCGCCCAGCAAAAAGGGTCGGAACAGCAAGGTCGGGAACAGCACGCCCGCGCCCGCCGGCGTCGTGTTTGCAGCGCGATAGGCGGCAAGGCCGGGATTCTCGTTGGGGACATAGAAGCCGCTGTTGAGCAGCGCCGCGAACGGCGCATAGGGCGTCCCTGCAATCGCCACGCCCGAGGGCGGCTGGGTCAACAGATAGGAGGGCGAGGTCAGATAATGCGGGACCGTGGTGCGCCCGTAGAGCGCGGTCACCTGGAACGTCGTCTTCTCGCCGACATCCCATTCGAAATCGATGAACGCCTGGCCGCGCGTCTCCTTTTCGACCAGATTGTCGAAGGTCGAATATTGATTGTAACAGCGCGCATCGGCGCCGACATATCCGCCGAGCGGGGCGCAGGCTGTGTCTGCGGCGATCCCGGTAATCGGCGAACCAGTTGCGCCGAGGAACAGGAAGTTCGCCGGATTACCCCCACCGGTCCAGCCACCCTGCGGGTTCTCGGTATAGGGACGGATTGCCCAGTCGCGCTCCTTGGCCATCAACTGGCCACGCTTCTGGAAGCCGGCTGCGACCAGCACGCGAAAATTCTCGCCGACATGGCCATAGCTGAGCGACGCGTCGATATCGCCGTCCGACCCGTCGATGAAGCGCCAGCTGCCCGCGCCCTGGAACCCGCGCTGATTGGTGCGGGTGATGAAGTTGACCACGCCCGCAATGGCTTCCGAACCATAGGTCGCGGCGGCACCGTCCTTCAGCACCTCGACCCGGCCGATCGCGGCTTGCGGCAGCAGGTTGATGTCGACCGCCGGCACGCCGTTGCCCGACGTCGCCAGCCGCTTCGAATTGAGCAGCACCAGCGTGCGCTGCGGGCTAAGGCCGCGCAAATTGACCGTCGCGATCCCCTCGGCCCCCTGCGAGCGGCTGTCGAACTGGTTGGCGTCGCCCAGCGACGCACTCGAACTCGGCAGCGCCTTGACCAGGTCGAGCACCGACGGATTGCCCTGCTTGGCCAACTCCTCCGCACCGATCACATCGACCGGCAACGCCGCATCCTCTGGGGTGCCGGCAATGATCGAACCGGTGATGACGATTTCGGATTCGCCGTCGCTGTCCTGCGCGAAGGCGGGTGCCGCGCCGCCGAGGACGAGCGCCGAAACCCCGCACGCCGCCAAAAGCTGCTTTTTCATATGATCCCACTCCCGTTCGGCCGGAACACTGATCGGCTCCATACCGTAAACTCGAATAGAACGAGTTCAGGGCTATCGGTCAAGGCGAGAAAAGCGTTGCTAAACGCCACCTATCCGTAGCTGTTACATGGAGGACACGGCGCAATATGGCACATCCGAAATGCTCGATGGTATGCTGAACCAATCTTCTAAACACATGATTACATATCGCAGATGCGAAAAGGGGCGCTTCCGCCGGTCGCGGAAACGCCCCTTCTAAGTTCGATCCTATGGCCGATCAGAACCCGCTCAGCCGCGCGAAGCGGTCACGGTGGTACGCGGTGTTGCCCCACATCTGCTCGAGCACGCGCATCCGCTTGAGGTAGAAGCCGGCATCATATTCGTCGGTCATGCCGATGCCGCCATGCAGCTGGATCAGCTCGCGGCTCATCAGATGGCCGATCTCGTTCGCCTTGCCCTTGGCCAGCGACGCCGCCTGACGCACATCGCCGCCCCGGTCGATCGCGGCGAGGCCGGCCTCGACCGCCGAGCGCATCTGCTCGATCTCGCTGAACAGGTTCGCCATGCGGTGCTGCAGCGCCTGAAAGGTTGCGAGGATCTGCCCGAACTGCACGCGCTGTTTCAAATAGGCCAGCGTGGTGTCGAACGCCTGCCCCGCCATGCCCAGCATCTCGGCGGCGGTCAGTACGGCGGCGCGATCGAGCACCGCGTCGAGCAGGTCGGCGCCACCCGATGCCAGCTTGTCGGCGGGCGCCCCGTCGAACGTCACCTGCGCATGGCTGCGGAAATCGACCAGATGGCGGCGCGAAACGCTCACGCCCTGCCCCGCCTCGACCAGGTACAGGCCATCGGTGGCGGCGACGACGAACAGCCCGGCGCTGTCGCCCTCGGCAACGAACGCCTTGGTGCCGGTCAGCTTTCCGCCATCGACCGTCGCGGCGATCGCCGAGGGATCATGCCGCGGCCCTTCATCGACCGCGAGCGTCGCGACCAACTCGCCGCTGGCGATGCGCGGCAGATACTTGTCCTTTTGCGCATCGCTCCCGCCCAGCAGGATTGCCGACGCCGCAGCGGCGCTGGCCGCGATCGGGCTGGCGGCCATCGTCTTGCCCAGCTCCTCGATCACCAGGCCCAGGCTCAGCCAGCCGAAATCGCTGCCGCCATGGGCTTCGGGGATGATGACCCCGGTCCAGCCCATTTCGGCCATCGTCGCATAGGCGGCGGGGTCATAGCCCGTCGCGTCATTGGCATTGCGGATCTTGCGCCACGCGGTCACCGGGCTCTCGTTCGTTGCCCAGTCGCGCGCCATGTCGCGCAGCATCGTCTGTTCTTCGGTCAGAACGGCCATATCACTCTCCTGTCGCTTCGATCGTCCCGACGGACCTGATCTTTTTCGTTGTCCGCATTCCTTCCGCGCTTGACCAACGCGCATATCGACGTGACTTTGCTCGGAGGAGATTGCGGTGATGCGGTTCATTCAAATCATCAAGGCCGCAACGCCGATGCTGGCCGCCTGCCTCGCGATTCCCGTTCATGCGTGTCCGCCTCCGCCGCCCGAACCGGAGCCGCCGGCTGCACCCAAGATCGAGCGGATGGAAGGTGAGAGCACCGAAGCATTCCGGATTCGCACCACGCCACTGATCGAGGCGCATAACCGACAACTCGCCGCCTTCTCCGTGAAGCGGGAGCAGGCCAAAGCTGAAGAGGCGCGTCGGGTGCAAGCCTGGAAAGAAAACTGGGGCGCTCAACAGGACGCCCAGTTTGACGCCGCTCGCTTTGTCGTCCTCGCTCGCGTCGATCATCTTTCGCCTTTGTCGAAAAGGAAGGTGCGCGTCCGTTTCGGCAAGGAGGCGCTGCTCAAGGGCGACGGACGAATTGGGACGCTGGCTTATTCCGCCAGTGCTTTTCCGGCCACCTCCTGCAGCAGCTATGATCCGGGGGTTCAGCCCGACGTAAATGGCTATCTGATATTTCTCCAGAACCGCCAGCCCAGCGGCCCTCCCGGTGGAGCGAGTTGGAACATCGTGCCGGTGTCCGATGTTCACTCGCCCAAACTGAAGGCGCTGGTCGCGGTCGCGCGTGACGCGAAAGGGTCGTCCACGCAGCCGTAGAATCCTGACTTCGCGCGTCATCACTGATGATCCAGCATCCCCAGGATGCGCTTGGCGATCACATTGTTCTGGATTTCGGTCGATCCGCCATAGATGGTCGTCGCCTTGCCAAAGAGCCACGCGCGCACGCCGTGGATCTGCGCTTCGGTAAAGCCCTCGCCTTCCCAGCCGAGCCCCTCCATCCCCTGAATCTCGATCATCAGCTCGGCGCGTTCCTGGCCCAGCTTGGTGCCGACGGTCTTGAGGATCGACGAGACTTCGGACACGCCGCCGCCCTTGCTCTCCGCCTGCACGCGCATCGCGGTGAGCAGGAAGGCGCGCCAGTCCATCTCGAACTTGGCGATGCGCGCGCGCAGATCGGGGTCGGCGATCCGCCCCTCGGCATCGACGCCGCGATATTTCTTGGCCATGTCGGAGAGCGACGGGCCGGACATGCGAAAGGCCGATCCGCCACCCGACAAATTGGTGCGCTCATGCTGGAGCAGGCGCTTGCCGATGGTCCAGCCCTGCCCTTCCTCACCGACGCGGTTTTCCTTGGGCACCTTCACATTGGTGAAGAAGGTCTCGCAAAAGGGCGACATGCCGCTGATCATCTGGATCGGCTTCACCTCGACCCCGGGCGAATCCATGTCGATCAGCAGGAAGGTGATGCCGCCCTGTTTCTGCGTCTTGTCGGTGCGCACGATGGCGAAGCATTTGTGCGCCCATTGCCCGCCGCTGGTCCAGGTCTTCTGGCCGTTGACGAGATAATGGTCGCCCTTGTCCTCGGCAAAGGTCTGAAGGTTGGCGAGGTCGGATCCGGCATTGGGTTCCGAATAGCCCTGGCACCAGCGCACTTCGCCGCGCGCAATCGCCGGGATATGCTCCTTCTTCTGCGCCTCATTGCCATATTCCAGCAGGGTCGGGCCGAACATCATCACGCCCATGCCGCCAATCGGATTCCACGCGCCCACGCGCGCCATCTCCTCCTGCAGCACCTTCGCCTGCGCGCGACTGAGCCCGCCGCCACCATATTCGGCGGGCCAGGTCGGAACGCCCCAGCCCTTCTCGCCCATCGCCTTGCGCCACGCGGCCTGTTCGGGGGTCTCGTTGGTCGGCCCCTCCACCGCGGACATGCTATTGTCCTTGCCCCTGAGCGAGGCGGGGAAGTTTTCCGCGAGCCAGTCGCGGACTTCGGTGCGGAAGGTGTCGAGATCGACCCTTACATCCTCCATTACAGACATGCTCTCTCCTCAAAATTCACAGCGGGCTGCGGATCAGCGACGCATTCTTCCACGACATGTTCGCTTCTGACCACTTTGCGCGCATTTCCACGACATGTTCGCTTTCGATCCTGTTCCACCGCACCGCCCGAGCGATTCCGGCCGATGAATTTGAAAATGCGGTATGGCTTTGCGCGCGTCAATCCCCCGCGATCAGCGCGCGGGGGCGCCGATCGCCGCATTGTCCATCTCGCCCGCCCGCGCCTGCGCCTCGCGCGCCTGCAAAGCGGCGACATTGGCTTCATGCTTGGCGCGATTGATCGGATAGAAGAGCAGGAACAACGCCCCCATGGTCCACAGCCCGATCGAACAGGGAATATAGTGGATGACGAGGCTGCGGATTGCCTCATCGGTCACCGATCCCGGCGTGGGCTTGGCAGGGAAATCCGACCAGATCAGCAGCCGCCCGGCGAGGAAGATGCCCACAGCCGTCGAGCATTGCTGCATGAAGCTGGACGCGGCGAAGAACGTCCCTGCCTCATGCCGCCCGGTCTTAAGCGCACTGTCCTCAACCACGTCCGCCAGCATCGAGCTGGTGTTGATCAGCGAGATCGCAACCATCGCGCCATAGAGCGCGCCGATCGCAAACAATGTCGGCACCATTGCGGGGTGGCCGGGTTGAAAGAACAGGCCGAAATAGGCGAGCAGCAGCGGTGCGAGGCCAATCGACACGCCCAGCACCGCAAACAGCATCGAACTGGCCCGCTTGCCGATCCAGGCCGACATGATCGGCGCGAGCGGCGCGGCGAGCGTAGCCGCAACCAGACTGTCGATCGTCAGCAGCGCAAGCTGCGCCGCGTTGAGCTTGAACAGATAGGTGCCGAAGAACAACGTCGTCGAGGCATAGAGACCGATCGCCGAATATTTGAGGACGCCAAAGCCGAAGATCGACAGAAAGGCGCGGTTCTTCAGCGCTTGCCCCATTTCGCGCAGATGCGTCATCAGCCCCATGCGCTCGGTACGCACCACCGCCTGCCGCAGATGCGGGATGCGGTTATGGGTCCCGATGCCGCAGATCAGGATCGCGGCGAAGATGGTCAGCGCGCCGGCAATCGCGAAGCCGGGATAGCCGTCCGGGTTGAGCTGCCCGCGCGGATATTCGGGGGTCGCGGCGAAGAAGGTGAGCAGGCACAGCGCAGTAAACCCATAGGTTCCGGCATAGCCAAACCAGTAACGCAGTGAGAAGAGCGAGGTGCGCTCGCGATAATCGTCGGTCAGTTCGGGGGCCATGGCCGAGGTGTTGATCTCAAACGCGCTGATCGACATGCGGGTGAGCGCGGCGGTGGCGAAGATCCACACGCCCGTCTGGAAATCGGTCATTCCGGCAGGCGGGAACCAGGCAAGCAGGAAGAACACCGCCGTGGGCAGCGCCGCGCCATAGATGAAGGGGTGGCGGCGGCCCCAGCGGCTGCGCGTCATGTCCGACCAGCGACCGATCAGCGGATCGGCAAAGGCATCGACGAGCAGGGTCAGCGCCACCGCCGTGGAGACGATAGCGGCCGAAACGCCAACGATCTGACTGTAAAAGAACAGAAGATAGGTGGTGAAGGCAGCGTTCTTGATGCCGTTGGCGATCGCGCCCGCGCTGTAGCTGTAGCGGGTGCCGCGCGTGATCGGGGGTTTAACGGAGACCGCATCCATTGCAGCCGCGCCGTCGAGCGTCGTCGCCATCCACATCCTCCATATGCCGTCTGATGCGGCTGTTTAGAAGGTGCGGTATGGATGACGCTACGTCAAGCGCCTGCGGCACGAAGTTGACCGATGCGAACATGTCGCGGGTTTTCGCGCCATGTGTCGCAAGGGGGTGAAGACATTGGCCCAGCGGGAAGGATACGACGTACATAGCCGGAACAACGCTGGGGCCGCGGTGCGGGCGTGCTTTCGTGCAGCCGCAATCGATTCTACAAGCGCAGCGAACGGGGGGGCAGGGCATGAAGTTCGGACATCGCGCGGTTCCGATCGCGCTGGCGGCGGTGTTGATCGATGCGATCGGGTTCGGGATCGTCATTCCCGTACTGCCGACACTGATCGTCGAGTTGAGCGGGGCGACGCTGACCGATGCGACGCGGATCGGTGGGGCGCTGGCGATCGTGTTTGCGCTGGCGCATTTCTTCGCCGCCCCGATCCTGGGCAATCTGGGCGACCGTTATGGGCGGCGGCCGGTGATCCTGGCGGCGATGCTGATCTTTGCGGTCGATTATGCGCTGATGGCGTTTGCGCCGACGATCGCATGGCTGTTCGCCGGACGGCTGGTCGCGGGGATTGCGGGCGCGGTCTATGGCCCGGCCAATGCGATTTTGGCGGACGTGGCCCCGCCGGAGAAGCGCGGCGCGACCTTCGGCCTGATGGGGGCGGCGTTCGGGATCGGGTTTGTCGTCGGGCCGGCGATCGGCGGCCTGCTCGCCGATTTCGGGCCACGCACGCCGTTCATGGTCGCAGCAGCGCTGGCGGCGATCAACGCGACTTGGATCTTCTTCATCCTGCCCGAGACGCTGGCGCCCGAGAACCGGCGCCAGTTCGAGTGGAAGCGCGCCAACCCGCTCGGCACCTTCCGTCCGTTGTTTGCGATGACCGGCGCGCTGCCGCTGCTCGCCGTCGCGTTCATCTGGCAGCTGGCGCATCAGGTGTATCCGGCAACCTGGGCCTTCTACGCCGAGCTGGCGCATGGCTGGGACAGCCGCGCGATCGGCTGGTCGCTGGCAGCATCAGGCACGGCAATGGCGCTGACGCAGATTTTCGTGACCGGGCGCGCGATTGCCAGACTGGGCGAGGCGAAGACGCTGATGATCGGCCTGATCGTCGGGACGCTGGCCTATACCGCCTATGGTTTCGCGACGCAGGGGTGGCAGGTGTACGTGATC
Organism: uncultured Stakelama sp.; assembly: GCA_964638925.1. Taxonomy (GTDB): domain Bacteria; phylum Pseudomonadota; class Alphaproteobacteria; order Sphingomonadales; family Sphingomonadaceae; genus Sphingomonas. Next base: position 13,327 of record CAZWZP010000039.1, read on the forward strand.
CTGATGTTCGGGGCGTTGCAGATGCTCGCCTATCCCGCGCTCAACGCGATGCTGAGCCGGCGGGTCGATGCCGCCAATCAGGGCGCCTTGCAGGGCGGGATGGCGAGTATTGCGAGCATCGCCGCGATCCTGGGGCCGCTGAGCCTGACCCAGACTTTGGCCTATGGCGCGGAGCATGGCTTTCCGGGTGCGGCATTCGCGCTGGCAGCGGTGATGACGACGGTCGCGGCGGGGATCGTGCTGCTGTTCGTGCTGCGGCGACCGCACGTTGCGGAGCCGGTTGCGTAAGCGGCGGGCCACCCCATTTGTGCGGTTCCCCCGCTGGAGACGCCCACGATGATCGACCTGCATTACTGGCCCACGCCGAACGGCCACAAGGTCACGCTATTTCTGGAGGAAGCCGGCCTTCCCTACACGATTGTGCCGGTCAACATTGGCCAGGGCGAGCAGTTCAAGCCCGATTTCCTGAAGATCGCGCCGAACAATCGTATGCCCGCCATCGTCGACCATGATCCGGTCGATGGCGGCGAAGCGATCAGCGTGTTCGAGAGCGGGGCGATCCTGCTGTATCTGGCCAACAAGACCGAGCGTTTCTTTGGCCCCGAGCAGCGCGACAAGATCGTGCAGATGCAGTGGCTGATGTGGCAGATGGGCGGGCTTGGCCCGATGGCGGGGCAGAACCACCATTTCAACCGCTACGCGCCCGAGCAGATCCCGTACGCGCAGAAGCGGTACATCGACGAAACCAACCGGCTGTACGGCGTGCTCGACCGGCAGTTGGCGGGCAAGCCGTTCGTCGGGGGCGAGACTTATTCGATCGCGGACATGGCGATCTATCCGTGGATCGTGCCGTACGAGGCGCAGAGCCAGAATCTGGATGATTTTCCGCATGTGAAGCGCTGGTTCGAGGCGGTGGCGGCGCGACCGGCGACGGTGCGCGCCTATGCCAAGGGCGAGGAAGTGCGGCCGGGGAATCCGGTGATGACCGATGAGCAGAAGAAAGTGCTGTTCGGGCAGACTGCGGCGGTGGTGAAGGGGTAGTTCAGCGTCCGTTTCTCTTGTTTAGCCCCTCCCGCTTGCGGGAGGGGTTGGGGAGGGTCTTCTTCCTTTTTGCTATGGTTGTGGGGCGAAGAAGAAGAAGAAGAAGAAGAAGAAGAAGAAGAAGAAGAAGACCCTCACCCAACCCTCTCCCGCAAGCGGGAGAGGGCTAAGAACAAGAAGAAGTGGGTTGGGGGCAGCCGGGACCGCGCCAGCCGGTCACAGGCCGGCCTTTTCGATGGCGATGGCGAGTTCGTTGGCGGCGGACACATCGTCGGCGGGCCGCAGCCGGTTGAGTGCGGTCTGCACCCGGGTCTGCGCGACCTGCAGCGTCTTGTACCGCACGTCGCGCGCCAGATTGGTACGCCATGCGCTGCTCTGCCCCAGCAGGGGTAGCCATTTGGCTTCTTCGATTGCGAGAATCTCGAGGGCGAGGCGCAGGCCGTCGCGCCTGCCCCGGTCATACTCATCGGCCATCCGCTGCCCCTTTCGTGCGGCACCGGTCGGAACAGAACTTCACCTGTTCCCAGTCGCGCTCCCATTTCTTGCGCCAGGCGAACGGGCGGGCGCAGGCGACGCAGATCTTGGTCGGCAGGTTCAGTTTCTTGTGGGCCACCGCTACCCTTTACCCGGTCTGCGCGACAATCCCACATCGAGATGCGCGCCGGCGTCGAGCAGCAGGATTTCGCCGGTGATGACGCGGCTGGCGGGGTCGAGCAGGTTGACGATCGGTCCGGCGATATCCTCGGCATGGGCGGCCAGCTGCATCGGGGTCTGGCTGGCGATGAACGCCTCGAACGTGTCGAACGCTTCGGGCGTCATGCGTTCGCTGAACCAGCCGGTGCCGACATAGCCGGGGGCGACCGCGTTGACGCGGATCGCGGGGGCGAGGACGCGGGCAAGGCTTTTGGTCATCGTCGCCAGCGCGCCCTTGGACGCGGCATAGGCGACCGACGAGCCGTTGCCGAAGACGCCGGCGACCGAGGCGATGTTGACCACCGCGCTCGCCGGCCCTTCGCGCATCGCGGGGGCGCAGGCGCGGATCATCTGGAACGGGGCGATGGTGTTGAGCCGGTAGATGTCGAGGAAGTCGTCGGCGGTCAGCGCTTCGAGGTCTTCGTGGTTGGCGAATTTGGTCTTGCCGGCATTGTTGACCAGCAGGTCGATGCGGCCAAACGCCTCCATCGCCGCGGCGGCGAGCGCGCGGCATTGCGCGTCGTCGGCGATATCGGCTTGAACCGCGACCGACCCGTTGCCGAGTTCTGCCGCCAGCGCCTCCGCCGCGTCGCGGCTATTGGCGTAGTTGATGACGCAGCGCACGCCGCGCTCCGCCAGCCGTCGGACCACCGCTGCGCCAATGCCGGTGCCGCCGCCGGTGACGATCGCGGCCATGCCCTCCATGGTCATGCCTTCGCGCTTTCCCGCGCAGTGACGCGGCGGTGCCAATCGTTGAGGCGGGCGTGCTCCTCGGCAATCGTCAGGCCGATGAAGGTGCCGAAGTCGATCGTGGTGAGCAGCAATATGTCGGCCATCGTGTAGCGTTCGCCCGCCACGTACGGGGTTTCGCCGAGCGCTGCGTCGAACAGCGCGTGGGCACGGGCGACGAGGGTGCGGTTGCTCTCGCCAAAGTCCTTGTACTGGTGCGGCACGACGCGCGCGGTGAAGGGGTGGGTGTGGATCCAGACCATGCCGGTCGGGACCATCAGGCGCAGTTCGACGCGCCGGCTCCACATTTCGACCTGCGCGATCTCGGCCGGGGTGGTGCCGAACAACGGGGGTTCCGGGTGGAGCGCTTCGAGATAGCGGCAGATCGCGACGCTTTCGGACAGGCAGGTGCCGTCATCGAGTTTCAGCGCCGGCGTCTGGCCGAGCGGGTTGATCGCCTTAAAGTCGTCGCTCTTGTGCTCGCCCTTCATGATCGACACATCTTGCGTCGGCAGGGTGATCCCCTTTTCCGCGGCAAAGATGCGCACGCGGCGGGGATTGGGGGCGGGCATCGCCGAATCGTAGAACAGCATCGACCTCTCCTCGTCATTTTTCGAAGATCGCGTATGGCAGCCAATGGCGGTTTCGCATAGCAGATGATCCGAATCGAGGAGTGAGGATGCAGACAGCGGCAGAAATCCTGGCCGGGCCATTCGGGACCATCCCGGAGCTGATCGCCGCCCATGCGCGCGAGCGGGGGGACAAGCTGGCAGTCGTGCATGGCGATGATGCGTTGAGCTATGCGCAGCTCGATGCGCGGATGGACGGAATCGCGGCGGCGTTGCAGCGCGACGGGCTGGCGAAGGGTCAGGCGGTGGCGATCGTTGGGGCGATGAGCGTCGATTATGCCGCGATCTTCCTCGGTGCGATCCGGGCGGGCGGGGCTCCGGCGCCGATTGCGCCCTCTTCCACCGGAGATCAGATGGCGGCGATGATTGGCGACAGCGGCGCGGGGGTGGTGTTCCTCGATGCCGATGCTGTGGCGACGCTAGGCGAACGGTCAGTGGCGGCGCGGCGGGTGATGCTGGACCCTGGAGCGTTGGAGGATTGGCTGGCGGATGCCGGTGCGCCCTCTCCTGTCGATATCAAGCCCAACGACCCGTTCAACATCATCTACTCCAGCGGCACGACCGGCACGCCCAAGGGGATTGTCCAGCCGCACGCGATGCGCTGGGCGCATGTCGCGCGGGGCGATGCGGCAGGCTTTGCCGATGCCGTGACGATGATCGCGACGCCGCTTTATTCGAATACGACGTTGGTCAGCTTCATCCCGACGCTCGCTTGGGGCGGGACAGCGGTGCTGCTGGGCAAATTTGATGCGCGCGGCTTTCTGGAGGCGGCGGAACGGCATCGCGCAACCCATGCGATGCTGGTGCCGGTGCAGTATCAGCGGATCATGGCACTGCCCGATTTCGATGCGTTCGACCTCTCAAGCTTTCGATTGAAGACCTGCACCAGTGCGCCCTTTTCCGCCGCGCTGAAGGCCGATGTCGTGGCGCGCTGGCCGGGACTGCTGGTCGAATACTATGGGATGACCGAGGGCGGCGGGACGTGCATCCTCAATGCAACCGCGCATCCCGACAAGCTGCACACGGTCGGCCAGCCCGCGCCGGGGCATGACATCAGGCTGATCGACGCGGACGGGCGCGAGGTTGCGCAGGGTGAGATGGGTGAGGTTGTCGGGCGCAGCGGAGCGATGATGTCGGGCTATCACGGGCGCAAACAGGCCACGGCGGAGGCGGAGTGGTTCGATGCGGACGGCAATCGCTTCATCCGGCATGGCGATGTCGGGCGGTTCGATGCGGACGGCTTCCTGATCCTGATGGACCGCAAGAAGGACCTGATCATTTCGGGCGGGTTCAACATCTATCCGAGCGATCTGGAGGCCGAGTTGCGCCTGCATCCGGGCGTGCGCGATTGCGCGGTGGTGGGCGTGCCTTCGGAGCAATGGGGGGAGACGCCGGTGGGGTTCTATGTCCCCGGAGATGCGACCCCGGCGGCGGAGATTTTGGCGGCGGTCAATGCCGGGTTGGGCAAGACCCAGCGGCTGGCTGATCTGATCGCGATTGACGAACTGCCGCGCAGTGCGATCGGCAAGGTGCTGAAGCGCGAATTGCGCGACCTCTATGTGGAGAAGACCCCGGCATGACTTCGCTTATCGACCTGCTGGCATCGGCGCAGCGGACCGAGACGGGCTTCACCACCGAAATCCCGTCCAACTGGTTGCAGGGGCGCACCGCCTATGGCGGGCTGTCATCGGCGCTGGCGCTGGCAGCGGCGAAGCAGGTTGAGCCGGACCTGCCGCCGCTGCGGTCGGCGCAGGTGGCATTTGTCGGGCCGCTGGCGGGGCCGGTGACGGTAACCGCGACCAAGCTGCGGCGCGGGCGCAACGCGGCGTTTATCCAGGCGGATATCGTGAGCGAGGCGGGACTGGGGCTGCGCACCAATTTCGTGTTCATGAGCCGGCTGGAGTCGGCGATCGACCATGACGGGACGGCGCGGGCGGAACATGCGCCGCCGCCGGCCGATGCCGAGCTCTACACCGGGCCGAAGGAGTTTTTCACCGGCAATTTCAATTTCTTCGACCTGAAGGGGGAGGCCGGGCCGACCGAGTGGCTGCGCTGGGGGCGGCTGATCGACCGCGCGGGGCTGGACCCGGAGGTCGAGCTGATGGCGCTGGGCGACGCGCTGCCGCCGGCGGCGTTCAAGCTGTTTGCCAAGATGACCCCGCTGTCGTCGCTGACCTGGCAGGTCAACATTCTTCAGCCCGCCCCGGTGACGACTGACGGCTGGTGGTTGCTGGAGGCGGAGACCGACAGCGCGCGGGGCGGCTATTCGAGCCAGACGATGCGGATGTGGGATGCGAGCGGGACGCTGGTGGCTGAGGGAACGCAGGGCGTGGCGATTTTCGGGTGAGTCAATTCCTCCCCCAGCTTGCTGGGGGAGGTGGCAGCACACAGTGCTGACGGAGGGGCTGCCCTCGCAGAGGGCGGAATTTTGCCGAGCTGTTCACGGCCGTCTACGCGGCCGCCCCTCCACCACCGCCTTCGGCGGCGGTCCCCCTCCCCTGAGCAAGCTCAGGGGAGGAATTTTGAAGTCCGACACAATTTGCGACAGTTTCCCCGCGCGCTGACAAACACGTGCGACAGGCGGGGTTCAGAAGAGGCATCACAGCGGCTGCCCCTTGCCGCGTGACAGGAGCCACCGATGAAAACGTTTCTCACCACCGCAGCGATTGGCGCGATGCTGACTGCGGGTGCCGCAGTTGCCATGCAGGCGCAGGCACCGACCGCGCCCAAGCAACCGATTTCCAAGGCCGAAATGCTCGCCCGCGCCGATGCGCGGTTCGACCGGCTCGACACCAACAAGGACGGCCAGCTGAGCGCCGAGGAGCGCAAGGCGGGTGCCGAAGCGGCACGCACCGCAATGGCCGAGAAGAAGGGCGGCGAGCTGCAGGACTTCGTGCCCGGCGCACGGCGCGGCGGCGGTGGCGGCATGGGCGAGCGGATGCTGGCGCGCGTCGACACCAATGGCGATGGCCTGATCAGCAAGGCCGAGCACCGCGCGATGGTCGAGGCACGATTTGCCCGGATGGACGCTGACAAGGACGGCACGGTCGCGGCCGGCGAAGGCCGCAAGGGCTGGGGCAAGCGCGGCGAAGGCCGGGGCGGCAAGGCCAAAGCGATGCGCGGCGGTCGCGGTGGCGGCGCGGGCATGATGATGGCCGACACCAACAAGGACGG
>CAZWZP010000039.1:19602-21929 GCA_964638925.1 uncultured Stakelama sp.
AACGCTTTGCCGCGATGGATACCGACCGGAACGGCGCGATCAGCAAGGCCGAGTATGACGCCATGTCGGCGCAGCGCTTCGCCAAGCTCGACACCAATAAGGACGGCAAGATCGACGCGGCCGAAATGCAGGCGCAGCGCGACAAGGCGCGCGACGCCATGAAGAAGATGCGCGAGCGTCGCGGAAACACACCGCCGCCCCCGCCCTCCCCCCAGGGCGCGTGACGGCGATGCCGGGCGGGTTTTACGACCTCCTCCGTGCCCGCCCGGCACTTTCCGAGCGGGTGAAATCTGCTAACCCCGATGAGATGACCAACGAGACCCCGCATTTGCTGCTCGTCGATGACGAGCGTTCGATCCGTGAGCCGCTGGCGCAATATCTGACCAAGCAGGGCTTTCGCGTGACGCAGGTCGCCGATGCGGAAGCCGCGCGGACGCGGCTGTCGGCCTATGCGATCGATCTGGTGGTGCTCGACATCATGATGCCGGGCGAGGATGGGCTGAGCCTGTGCCGCCATATCCGTGCGACCAGCGAGGTGCCGGTGATCCTGCTGACCGCACGCAGCGAGGAGACCGACCGGATCGTCGGCCTTGAAATGGGTGCGGACGATTATGTCGTGAAGCCCTTTTCCCCGCGCGAGCTGGCGGCGCGGATCAAGGTGGTGCTGCGCCGGATGCAGGCGGGCGGCACGCGCCTGTCCGCACCCGAAACGGGCAGCTATGCCTTTTCGGGATGGGTGCTGAAGACCGGCGAGCGCGCATTGGTCGATCGTGAGGGCGTATCGGTGCCGCTGTCGACTGGCGAATACAGCCTGTTGCTCGCGCTGGTCATGCGCCCGCGCGCGGTGCTGACGCGCGACCAGTTGCTCGACCTCACTCAAGGGCGCGAGGCGGCGGCGTTTGATCGCGCGATCGACAATCAGGTCAGCCGACTGCGCAAGAAGATCGAACCGGACCCGAAGAACCCGACGCTGATCAAGACGGTGTGGGGCGGCGGTTACACGCTGGCGAGCGACGTCACCAAGCTGTGAGCCGGTCCCATGTCCTCAAGCGGCTGATCCCGAGCAGCCTGACCGGGCAGATCGCGCTGCTGGTCGCGCTGGCGCTGTTCGTGGCGCAGGCGATCAACTTTGCGCTGATTCTGCGCGAGCGGCGGATGCTGCGCTTTGAACAGGTGACCGCCCCGGCGATCACGCGCGTGGTGGATGCGGCCGAACGCATCCGCGACGGGCGGTTCCGCGAGCCGCCCGAGGGCCGGCGCGCGCGGCTGCGGATCGAGCCGAGCAACCCGATCCCACCGGGGCTGCGCACCATGCCCGATGTCGAGAACGGCATCCGCCTGTCGCTCGCCGAGTCGGGTATTCCGGTCGGGCGGATCGTGACCGGGGTACGCAAGCTGTCGCCCACCGACCCGCGGCTTGCGCGGATGAACGCGCTGCGCGCCGAGCGGATGAAGCGGCTGGGCGGCGAATTGATGGTCGCGGTCGAATTGCCCGGAAAAGGCTGGCTGGTGCTCACCTCCGCTTGGCCGCGCAGCGACGCCGACATCATCTGGCGACTGATCCTGCAGACGCTGATCATCTATGGCATCGTATTGGTACCGGTGCTGTGGGTCGGCGCGCGGGTCAACCGGCCGCTGCGCTCGCTCGCTGCTGCAGCCCGGGAGTTCAGTCCCGGTGCGGCCCCGGCTTCGATCGAGGAGCGCGGGCCGGGCGATGTGCGCGCGGTGATCGCCGCGCATAATTTGATGCGCAGCCGCGTGACCGCGATGCTGGACGAAAAGGACCAGATGCTCGGCGCGATCGGGCATGACTTGCGCACGCCGCTCGCCGCGCTGCGCGTGCGGATCGAATCGGTCGAGGATGACGAGGATCGGGCGCGCATGGCCGACACGATCGACGAGATGAACCGCACGCTCGACGATATCCTGAGCCTTGCGCGGCTGGGCCGACCGAGCGAGCAGCCGACCGAGACCGATTTGTCGGCGCTGATCGATGCGGTGGTCGATGATTTCCGCGATCTGGGCGCGACGGTCGACTATGAGAATGGCCATCGCCTGATCCGGCGCATCCGCCCGTCGCTGATGCGCCGCGCGCTGCGCAACCTGATCGAGAATGCGATCAAATATGCCGGCGCTGCCGAGGTGAAACTGATTCAGGATGCGGGCGCTGTGCGGATCGAGGTCGGTGATCGCGGGCCGGGCATTCCGGCGGAGCAGATTGCGGCGGTGTTCGATCCGTTCACGCGGCTCGACCCGTCGCGCAACCGCACCACCGGCGGCGTTGGCCTTGGCCCGACGCTCGCCCGCGCGATCGTGCGCGAGGCGGG
>CAZWZP010000040.1:0-260 GCA_964638925.1 uncultured Stakelama sp.
ATGCGCACCCGCATGTTCCTGCGCACCGCCGAGTTCCTGTGGCAGGAAGGGCATACCGCCCACGCCACGGTCGCCGAGGCGCGCGAAGAGACGATGAAGATGCTCGAGGTCTATCGCGAATTCGCCGAGACCTGCCTCGCCATGCCGGTCGTCGCGGGTGAAAAGCCCGAGAATGAGCGCTTCCCCGGCGCGGTCGCGACCTACAGCATCGAGGCGATGATGCAGGATGGCAAGGCGCTGCAGGCGGGCACTTCGCACTT
>CAZWZP010000040.1:318-9324 GCA_964638925.1 uncultured Stakelama sp.
GCAGACGACCAGCTGGGGCGTGTCGACGCGGATGATCGGCGGCGTCATCATGGTGCATGGCGACGATGATGGCCTGCGCGTGCCGCCGCGCATCGCGCCGTGGCAGATCGTGATCGTGCCGATGCTGCGCGATACGGACGAAGACGCCGCGCTGATCGACTATTGCAAGGGGCTGCAGGCCGAGCTCGCCAAGACGTCGGCGCTGGGCGAGCCGGTGCGCGCGCTGCTCGACCTCAAGGCGGTCAAGGCGGCGACCAAGCGCTGGGGCTGGGTCAAGAAGGGCGCGCCGGTGGTGATCGAGGTCGGCGGGCGCGATATGGCGGGGGGCAATGTCTCCGTGATCCGCCGCGACCGGCTGTATCGCGAGGACGGCAAGCTCGACAGCGCAGTGGTGGCAAAGGATGCGTTCGTCGCGCAGGCGGCAGGGCTGATCGAGGAAATCCAGGCCGGGCTGCACGCCGATGCGCGGGCGCGGCTGGATGCCAATATCGTGCGCGGGGTCGACAGCTTCGACGCGCTCAAGGCGCATTTCGAAGGGTCGGGGAAATATCCCGGCTGGGTCGAGGTGCAGTGGAGCAAGCCCGAAGGCGCGGAGCTGGACGCGGTGGTCGAGCGGATCAAGGCGCTCAAGCTGACTTTCCGCAACGTCCCGCTCGATGCCGCGCCGGCGGATGGCGCGTGCATCTTCACCGGTAAGCCGGCGGTCGAACGCATTCTGGTCGCGCGCGCCTATTGATTTGAACCCCCTCCCGGTTCGTGCGTATGTTGCGGCATCCACGATCGGGAGAACCAATATGCGTTCACGCACGCTCATCGCCGTCGCCGCGCTGGCCGTTGCGGTCCCGGCGGCTGCGCATCATGGCTGGTCATCCTATGACGAAGCCAAGCCGCTGACGCTCACCACCAGCTTCACCGAACTCAACTGGGGCAACCCGCACGGCACCGCGAAGATCAAGTGGAAGGGCAAGAGCTGGGATGTAATCCTCGCGCCCGTATCGCGGATGGAAGCACGCGGGCTGAGCAAGGCCGAGGTCGAGCCGGGCAAGCGCGTCCGTCTGACCGGCTATGCGCGGCGCGACGGCACCGCCGAGATGCGGATCGAGCGTGTGATGGTCGGCAGCAAGACCGTCGAACTGCGCTGAGGCCGGGCGGTTGGAAAGCATGTTGCTGGCCGCCGCCGCGTGGCTCGATGCGGTTGGCATCGGGGGCTGGGCGCGGGGCTCGGCATTGGTCTATCCGGTCGCCAATACGGTGCATTTGTTGGGGCTGGTGATGCTGGTCGGCGGGATTGGCGTGGTCGATCTGCGCGTCGCCGGACTGTGGCGCACGTTGCCAATCGCGCCGCTGTCGCGCGCGTTGACTCCGGTGGCTGTGGTGGGGCTGCTCGTCATGATCGCGAGCGGCGTCATCCTGTTCGCTGCGGATGGGCGCGCGCTGGCGGCGTCCGACATTTTTTATCGCAAGCTGGTACTGATCGCGCTGGCACTGGCGAACGCTGTGGCCTTTCGGTGGATCTGGGGTGACCGGATCGGCGGCTGGTCCGGATCGGTACCGCTGGCAGCGCGGCTGATGGCGGTTGCGTCACTGGCGCTGTGGCTCGCGGCAGGGACGCTGGGGCGATGGATCGCCTATGGATGATGGTATCCGTACCCGCAAAAATGACTGCCCCCGCCGAAGCGGGGGCAGTTGACGCTTATTCGGCGCCGGTGCCGGGCTCGGTCGTCTTCGGCATCTTGCCGTCTTCGATCCGACCCTCGTTGCGCAGATCGCGGCCTTCCTGGGCGGCCCGCTTGCCCTCGGGCGAGTCGCGATGCTCGTTCAGTTCTTCCTTCACGAAACCGGCGGCTTCCTTCAGCTTTCCTTCGACGCTCATTGATCATCTCCTGATTGCCAAGTCACTGACATCAAAGCGCTTCAGGCGGCGAAAAGGTCCATGATCACGGAAGAAGCCGGTCGCGCGTTACATGCCGGGGAGAGATGCCCAGCAGCGGCGCGAGCACCGCCATGGCATGTTCGGCCAGCGCGCGGGCCGTGGTGATCTTGCCCCCGAACACCGACAGGATCGGGGCGGCGTCGGTGTCGAGATCGAGATGATAGTCGCGCGTCACCACCCGCGCTTCGTCCGCGCCATTGTCGTACAGCGCGCGGATGCCGGACCATGTGCCGGTGACGTCGCCCGGCGCGATCTGGTGCCGGAAATAGCGGTTCGCGGCGGCGCAGAGATAGGTGATCTCGTCCGCGTCGATGCCCGCATCGCCGGGATGCTCTACCGGCACATCGGTGGTGCCGATCATCGTTTCCCCCCGCCACGGCGCGGCGAACACGACGCGGCGGTCGGGTTGTTGCAGGAGATAGGCGTGGTCGCCCTGCCATAGGACGGGGACGGTGATGTGGCTGCCCTTGATCAGCCGCAAGCCGCTGGTCGTCGCGACGCCCAGTGTATCGAGCAGTTCGCGAACCCACGGCCCGGCGGCGTTGACGACCGCACGCGCGCCGACCGATCGGCCATCGGACAGGGTGATCGTCCAGCCATGGTCGTGCCGCTGCGCCCCCTTTACCGCAACCCCGGTGACGATCTCCGCTCCGTTTGCGGTCGCATCCGCCGCATTGGCGCGGACCAGCGCCGCATCGTCGACCTGCGCGTCCCAATAGAGGAAACCGCTGCTGTCTGGTGCCAACGGGGCGAGGCGGGGGTCGTCGCGGCGTAGCGCGCGCGAACGCGGGAGCGAGGAGCCGAGGCCGAGCAGATCGTAGAGATACAGCCCCGCACGCACCATCCAGCGCGGACGGACGGCATGGGCATGGGGCAGCACGAATGCCATCGGGCGGATCAGATGCGGGGCAGTGGCGAGCATCCGCTCGCGCTCGACCAGTGCCTCGCGCACCAGGCGGAACTCATACGTCTCCAGATAGCGCAGTCCGCCATGGATCAGCTTGCTCGACGCCGATGAGGTATGCGCGGCGAGGCTGTCGCGCTCGACCAGCAGCACATTCAGCCCCAGCAATGCGGCTTCGCGCGCAACGGCGCAGCCATTGATGCCGCCGCCGACGATGAGAAGGTCATAGGTCACGGGCGGAGCCTATTCGGTTGGGAATCGAGCGGACAGCCCCTATATTCGCGGCCAATGGCAAATCAGAACAAAGCAAAGACCAAGCCCGCGCCCGGGATGCCGACGCGGCAGCAGATCATCGACTTCATCACATCGTCGGACCAGCCAGCGGGCAAGCGTGAGATCGCGCGCGCCTTTGGTTTGAACGGCCAGGAGAAGATCGCGCTCAAGGCGCTGCTCAAGGACATGGCGGATGAGGGGCTGGTCGATACCGCGCCCGGCCGCGCCTTCCACAAAATGGGCGGCGTACCCAAGGTGACGGTGCTGCGCGTCGTCGAGGCCGATGGCGATACCGTCTGGGCGGTGCCGGAACGCTGGGAGGCCGAGGGCATTCCGGTGCCGCGCCTGCGCGTGCGCGAGAAGCGCGGGCCGGGCGGCGCGCTGGGCGTGGGCGACCGGATTTTGGCGCGCACCGAAGAAGCGGGAAAGGGCTGGATCGCCCATCCGATGAAGAAGCTCGCCAAGGGTGACGCGGCGGTGCTGGGCGTCGTCCATGAAGAGGGCGGGCGGCTGTATCTGCAGGGTCTGGACAAGAAGGAGCGCACCAGCCCCGTCATCTCCGACCGCAACGGCGCCGAGCCGGGCGACCTGGTGATGGCCGAGGTAACGGGGAAGGGGCCACGCCTCTTCGCCAAGGTCACCGAAATCCTCGGCGACCCGTTCGCGCCGCGCAGCTTCTCGCTGATCGCGATCCACAAGCATGAAATCCCGCATATCTTCTCGGAAGAATTGCTGGCCGAGGCGGAGCGGGTGGCGAAGCAGCCATTGGGGGAGGGGCGCGAGGATCTTCGCGACCTGCCGATCGTCGCGATCGACCCGGCGGATGCGCGCGACCATGACGATGCGGTGTGGGCGACTCCCGATGACGATCCCACGAACGAAGGCGGGTGGAAGGCGATCGTCGCGATTGCCGATGTCAGCTTCTATGTCCGCCCCGGATCGCTGCTCGACCGCGAGGCGCGGAAGCGCGGCAACAGCGTCTATTTCCCCGATCGCGTCGTGCCGATGCTGCCGGAAGTGCTGTCGGCGGATGTGTGTTCGCTGAAGGAGGGCGTCGAGCGCGCGGCGCGGGCGGGCCATGGCGGCCGCCGCGCGGATGGTGAGATCCGGGACTGGCGCTTCACCCGCGCGGTGGTGAAGCTGGCGGCGAACATCGCCTATGAGGATGCGCAGGCGGCGATTGATGCCGCAAACTCCCCTCCCGCAGAGCGGGAGGGGCCGGGGGAGGGCCTGTCATCCTCGGCGGAGTCCGTTGCGGACAGGCCCTCCCCTAACCCCTCCCGCGAGCGGGAGGGGGACTTGCTCCCCATCCTCCGCCCCCTGTGGGACTGCTGGGCCGCGCTCAACAAGGCGCGTGCGAAGCGTGAACCGCTCGACCTCGACCTGCCCGAGCGGCGCATTGTGCTCGACGAAAAGGGCCGCATCCTCTCGGTCGCGCCGCGCGAGCGACTGGACGCGCACAAGCTGATCGAGGATTACATGATCGCGGCGAACGTCGCGGCGGCCAAGGCGCTGGAGAAGAAGAAGGCGCCGGTGATGTACCGCATCCATGAGCCGCCGAGCCGCGAAAAGCTGGTTGCGCTCAAGGAGTATCTCAAGACGCTCGATGTCGAATTCGCGCTGGGGCAGGTGATCCGGCCCAAGACGTTCAACCATGTCATCGCGCGGACCAAGGAGGCGGATTATCACGCCGAGGTGATGACGCAGGTGCTGCGCACGCAGACCCAGGCCTATTACGGGCCGCAAAATGCCGGGCATTTCGGACTGGCGCTGGGCAGCTATGCGCACTTCACCTCGCCGATTCGGCGCTATGCCGACCTCGTCGTCCACCGCGCGCTGACCGAGGCGTTCAAGCTGGGGCCGGGGGGCGATTTGCCGTCCGACGCCGATATGGCGAAGACCGGCGAACTGATCAGCAAGCTCGAGCGTCGCGCGATGGAGGCCGAGCGCGACACGATCGACCGCTATGTCGCCGCCTATCTGGCGAGCCATGTTGGCGAAGTGCTGGATGCACGGATTACCGGGGTGCAGTCGTTCGGCTTTTTCGCGACGGTGGATGGGATCGGTGGCGACGGGCTGGTGCCCGCGCGCGATCTGGGGCGCGAATAGTTCCGCTCTGACGAGGCGGGGCAACGGCTGGTCGGCGAGGAGACGGGGGCGGAATTCGCACTGGGCCAGCGGTTGCAGCTGAAGCTGGTCGAGGCGAACCCCGTCTCAGGCGCGCTGCGCTTCGAACTGCCCGACGGCAAGGGCAGCGGGTCGGGGCCGCGTCCGGATGGGGATCGGCGCAAGTCCGGGCCGCCGCGTCCGCTCAAGCGGCGCGGGCGTCCGGCGAACATCAAGCATCAGGGCCGCAAGCGTTAAAACCCTCCTTGTCACCCCGGACTTGTTCCGGGGTCCACTGTGCGGCAAGCGCAGCGATAGAGGCTCAGCGGCTGGGCTTGCGTAGCCGTGGCCCCCGGCACAAGGCCGGGGTGACGAAGGGAGTGGGGAAATGGCGGTCGTCGAATCGGTGCCGATCACGAAGTTTGCACGGGCGCGACGGAAGATCGTCGACCATTTCTGCGCCGAGCACGCGATCACGCCGCTCAGCACGATCCTCTACACACCGCCCGCCGAGCTCAAGCCGGTGTTCGACAAGCTGATCGCGCAACGCGTGATCCGCCGCGAGGGGCAGGGCTATTACTGGCTCGACCTGCGCGCGCATGACGCGGTGATCGCGCATCACCGCCGCCAGCGCGCGCCGGTGCTGATCGCCGTATCGGTCGCGCTGGCGCTGGTGCTGATGACGTTCTTCTACGTCGGTTAGGCGTTCACCACGAACTTGAGCCCAGCATTCGCCTCCAGCCGCGCCTTCAGCGGTTCCGCCATCAACGCGCCCGGGGTCCACACCCCGCCGTCGCCCGCAACGTCGCGGATCAGGCACATTGCAGCCTCAGCGATCATCTTCGACGTCGATCCATAGCCCGGGTCGCGGTCGCCGGTCACGGTGCAGGTTAGCGACTCGCCGGTCGGCATTTCGGCGATGAAGTCGATTTCGTAGAAGCCCGCCTCGCGCTCCTCCTTTGACGGGCCTTCGCCGGGGGCTGGCCCCTTGTCGGCGTTCATCGGGTTCATCTTCGAGATCGCCTCGGCCGCTGCCTTGCCGATATCGCCCAGCCCGGGCGCGACCATCATCTCGTCATAGCGGAAGTCGGTGCCATAGGGGTGACCGGCGAGGAAGTTGGTGCGGTGGACATTCTTGGTGTTGATCACCGCCATCACGAACGGCGCGACCCAGCCGCCGACCGCCTCGTCATATTCCGGCATCATCCCCTTTGGCTGGTCCGGGCCGGTGAAGCCGGGGGTGAGCGCGAAGGGGTCGAGCAGAATCTTGAACACCGCCGGGTTCTTCGCCGCCGCCGCCGCAGTCGCCTTGCCGCTGGCGAAGGTGCCGCCGGAGAAGGTGCCCTGCATCTTGCGCACGCGGCCCTTCACGCGCGGAGCGGGGCGGCCCCATTTGGCGATCGCGGCCTGCTGCGCGGTCCAGACGCCCAGATCGAACGGGATCGAATCGAAGCCGCACGACAGCACGATGCGCGCGCCGCTGGCCTTGGCCGCATCCTGGTGGCGGGCGATGACGTCGTGCATCCAGTTTGGCTCGCCGCACAGGTCGACATAGCCGGTCCCGGTCTCGACGCACGCCGCGACGAGATCATTGCCATAAAGCTGATATGGCCCGACCGTGGTGAGCACGACGCTCGCCCGCGCGGTCAGGGCGCGCAGCGTGGCGGAATCGTCGGCATTGGCGGTCAGTAGCGGGGTGTCGGCGGGCGCACCGATTTCGTCGCGCACAGCCTGAAGCTTGGTCAGCGACCGCCCCGCCATCGCCCAGTTCAGCGATCCGTCGCTGTAACGCTGCGCCAGATATTCGGCGACGAGGCGGCCGGTAAAGCCGGTTGCGCCATAGACGATCAGGTCGAACTCGCGGGTCATCATTCTCTCCACCAGCGTACCGTGTTTTCCAAATCAGACTAGGAGGCCGATGAAGTGCGAGCAAGTCGAACCATGGCTTGAAACGCACCGCGCGGCACCCGACTATCGCGGAGATGGTACCGGCACCCCACCCCCTCAACCTCGCCCAGTTTCGCGTCCAGCGGCATTTCGCCGATCATCGCGCGGTGTCGCCCGGAACTGCGATCGAATATGCGCCCCCCGGCCCGGTCGAGCGCAAGGCATTTGACCGGTTGCGGGACGCGGGCGTGATCCGTGAGGCGCATCCGGCGCATTACTGGTTCGACCTCGACCGTATCGGGCAGGATCGCAGCAGTCCGCGCAACCCCAAGCTGAAGGTCGCGATCGCGCTGGGCGGCGTGCTGGCGTTCGCCGCCTATTATTTGTCCCGTTAGGCGGTTTCGCTGAACTGCAAGCTGGCGAGCCGGGCATAGAGCCCGCCCTTGGCCACCAGCTCAGCATGGGTGCCGGTTTCGACGATCTGCCCGTCGTCCATGACGATGATGCGCTGCGCCGCGCGGACGGTGGCGAGGCGGTGGGCGATGACCAACGTCGTGCGCCCCTGCATCAGATGGTCGAGCGCATCCTGCACCAGCCGCTCGCTTTCGGCGTCCAGCGCGCTGGTCGCCTCGTCCAGCAACAGGATCGGCGCATCGCGCAGCAGCGCGCGGGCAATGGCGAGGCGCTGGCGCTGGCCACCCGACAGGCGCGCGCCATCCTCGCCGAGGAAGGTGTCGAGCCCCTGCGGCAGCTCGCGCAGGAACTCGGCGGCGTTGGCGGCTTCGGCAGCCTGCCAGATTTGCTCTTCGGTGGCGTCCCAGCGGCCATAGCGGAGGTTATCGCGGGCGCTGGCGGCGAAGATCACAGTCTCCTGCGGCACCATCGCCATGCGCGCGCGGATCTGCGCCGGATCGGCCTTGGGCAGCGGCACGCCATCGACGCGCACTTCGCCCGCCTCGGGGTCGTAGAAGCGCTGGACGAGTTGGAACAGGGTCGACTTGCCCGCACCCGACGGGCCGACCACCGCCACGGTCTCACCCGGTGCGACCGACAGGTTGAAATCGTTCAGCGCCGAGACTTCGGGCCGGGTTGGGTAGCGGAAGGTGACATGATCGAAGTCGATTGCGCCTTGTGCTGGTTCGGGCAACGCCACCGGGTTGGCGGGGGCGGCAATCTCCGGCTCCTCCGACAACAGCTCGGCCAGACGCGCGGCGGCGCCCGATGCGCGGAGCAGGTCGCCATAAACTTCGGTCAGCGCGCCAAACGCCCCGGTGACGAGACCGGCGGTGATGACGAAGGCGGTGATCGAACCACCCGAAATGCGCCCCTGCGCGACGCCATAGACGGCGTCCCACATGATGAGGGTGATTGCAGTGAACAGCGCGAAGATGACCAAAGCGGTCATCAGCGCGCGGGTCGCGAACCGCTTGCGCGCGGTCGAGAAGCCGCGATCGACCGCGTCCTGGAAGCGGGCGCTCTCGCGATCCTCCTGCCCGAATGCCTGCACGATGCGCATCGCGCCCAGCGTTTCCGACGCGATCGAGCCGATATCGGCGACGCGATCCTGGCTCGTGCGCGAAAATCGGCGCACCCGCCCGCCCAGCCACATGATCGGCAGCACGATCACCGGGATGCCGACCAGCAGATAGGCCGCGATCTTGGGCGCCAGCACGAACAGATACAGCGTGCCGCCGATCGCGATCAGCAGATTGCGCAGCGCCACCGACACGGTGGTGCCGACGATCTGTTCGACAACGGCAGTATCGGCGGTCAGGCGGCTGGCGATTTCCGAGGGGCGGTTCTCCTCGAACCAGCGCGGGGGCAGGCGCAGAAGGTTGCGGTGCACCGCCGCGCGCATGTCGGCCACGGTGCGCTCGCCCAGCCATGACACGAAGTAGAAGCG
>CAZWZP010000040.1:9353-9669 GCA_964638925.1 uncultured Stakelama sp.
CAACAGCCCCTGGAAATAGCCGCCGATCTGGGCCGGGTCCGAGTCAGGGCCGAAGCCCTTGTCCACCACTTCCTTGAAGGTGCGCGGGATCCACAGGGTTGCGCCAGCCGCCAGTAGCAACGCGACGATGGCCAGCGACAGCTGGAGCGGATAGCGGCGCGTATAGCCCCAAACGATGGTCAGGCTCGACAGCTTGCGCTGTGGCTGGGCGGGGGCGGCGGGCGGTGTCGGCTCGGACATGGCTGCCGCCTAGCCCGAAGCCGGGTGCAAGGGAACAGGCTTGAGTCCAACTTCCGTTTGCCCTGATGATCAGGTC
>CAZWZP010000040.1:9820-13602 GCA_964638925.1 uncultured Stakelama sp.
GATCGAAAATCCGGTACGTCGCGTTTGCACTGCAGCATGAGCCCGCTATAAAGTCTATGAGACCGTTGTCATTGCCCCGTGCGGGGCGGGGAAACTGATTGCCGATGCTGTACAATGCCTATGAACTTCAGCGCTCGATGCTGGCCGGCGCGAGCGCGCTGGCGAATTTCAGCGCGGGCCTGCTCAACAATCCGGCCGTGATCGAAGTGGCGCCGCGCAACAGCAAGGCCGGCGGCGGCCCGATCCTTGCCTCCGCACTTGAAGTCTTCGCCCATGCCTCGGCGCCGCGCGGCAAGCCCGAATTTGGGCTGGATTTCACCGAGATCGACGGCAAGCAGGTTGCGGTGCATGAGGAGATCGTGCTGCGTAAGCCGTTCGGGCAGCTCAAGCGCTTCGTCCGCGAAGGCGTCGAAGGCGGTCCCAAGCTGCTGATCGTCGCGCCGATGAGCGGCCATTTCGCCACGCTGCTGCGCGGCACGGTCCAGCGGATGCTGCCCGTCGCCGATGTCTACATCACCGACTGGCGCGACGCGCGACAGGTGCCGCTGAGCGACGGGCGCTTCGATCTCGACGATTATGTCGATTATGTCATCGAATTCCTTGCGACGATCGGGTCGGAGGGCGATGCGCGCCCGCACGTGCTCGCCGTGTGCCAGCCATCGGTGCCGGTCTATGCCGCCGTCGCGCTGATGAATGCCGACAAGCACCCCAACACGCCGCGCACGCTGACGCTGATGGGCGGGCCGATCGACACGCGCGAGGCGCCGACCGCAGTCAACACGCTGGCGACCGAACGGCCGCATAGCTGGTTCAAGCAGAATGTGATCGCGACCGTGCCCGCGACCTATCCCGGTGCCGGGCGCACCGTCTATCCCGGTTTTCTCCAGCTCGCCGGGTTCATGACGATGAACCTGGGCAACCACATGAATTCGCACTGGGAAATGTTCAAGCATCTGGTCAAGGGCGATGACGAAAGCGCCGATGCGACGATGCGCTTCTACGACGAATATCGCTCGGTCTGCGACATGACGTCGGAATTCTACCTCC
The DNA here is from genome assembly GCA_964638925.1 of uncultured Stakelama sp. Taxonomy (GTDB): domain Bacteria; phylum Pseudomonadota; class Alphaproteobacteria; order Sphingomonadales; family Sphingomonadaceae; genus Sphingomonas. The sequence continues at coordinate 10,868 of CAZWZP010000040.1, forward strand.
AGACGATCGACGTCGTGTTCCAGACGCACGCGCTGCCCAAGGGCGAGATGATGCACCGCGGCCGCCGCGTCGATCCGGCCGCGATCACCGACACGGCGCTACTGGCGATCGAGGGTGAGAAGGACGATATCTCAGGCCTGGGCCAGACCAAGGCCGCGCTGACCATCGCGACCAAGCTGCCGGCGAAGATGAAGAAATACCATATGGCCGAGGATGTCGGCCATTACGGCATTTTCAACGGCAGCAAATGGCGCAACCGCATCGCGCCGGTGCTGGAAGACTGGATCGCGACGCATAGCTGAGGGGGCGGGGCTAGCGCTTTATCCTCCTACCGCCGTTTGCCCTGAGCCTGTCGAAGGGCTGTCTCCTGCCGCTTGAGAGGGCAGGCCCGTGCTTCGATAAGCTCAGCACAAACGGGGTGCGGGCAGATCAGCGGCCTTTAGCGTATCTCCGCTCAGTCATAGCCGAGCATCAGGAATTCATAGACCACGAACGCGATCAGCGCCCACAGCGCGATCACGATGGCGATGCCCCATTTGCTGACTGGGCGCTCCGCAGCTGCGGCCGCGGTCGCGCGGTGCTCGGCGAGCAGGTGCGCGGGGACCAGCTTTTCGAACAGCCAGACCCCGGCTGGGATCAAAATGGCATCATCGACCAGCCCCAGCACCGGGATGAAATCGGGGATCAGGTCGATCGGCGAGAGCGCGTAAGCGGCGACGAGTAGCCCGACCAGCTTCGCGAACAGCGGCGTCCGCGGATCGCGGACGGCGAGCCAGACGGCGTGCGCCTCGATCCGGATGCGGTGCGTGAAGCTCATTCCCATGCGCGCGGCTTCGCCCGGCGGGCGGGCGGCGTCAAGCGTCGGGACGCAGAGCGCGCGTCACGAGATCAACCAGCATATCGGCATAGTGCGTCGGCGGCTGCGGCGTCAGGCCGGTGAGCCAGGAGCGGGCAAGCCACTGGCTGGGGCCGAAGACGAGTGCGGCGACGAGTTGCGGGTCGATCGGGCGCAGCCGCCCGGCCATCGCGTGGGGTGTACCCCAGGCGAGAAAGCGCTGGGTGAATTCGGCGTTGAGCGCCTGCACCGGCTCGGCATGGGCGCGAGTCCAGCTGGAGCTGGCGCATTCGATCATGAAATTATGCCGCTCTGGATGCGCCTCCTGATAGGCGAGCGTCGCGTGCACCGCTGCGCCCAGCGCGTCGACTGGGTCGCCCTCGAACGCCTCGACCGCGGCGATGGCGTGGTCCCAATAGGCGCGGCGTTCTTCCAGATAGACATGCAGCGCGACGCCGTTCTTCGATCCGAAATGATGGAAGATGCTGCCGTTGGAGACTCCTGAGGCATCGCGGATATCCTGGATCGACACCGCCTCAAGCCCGCGTTCGGCGAACAGGCGCGCTGCGGCCTCCAGCACGCGGGTTCGGGTTTCAACTGCCTTGGTCGCCATACGCTTCTACTCGAACAGGTTCAGATTGGATTAATGCTCTAGAGCACAAGTCTAGCGCAACGCTCCAATCGGCATAGCCGCAGCGCGAGGGCAGGGCAATCGGACAATGGGAGACGATATGATGCGACTGATGATCGTGGGTGCGATGATGGCCATCGCGGTGCCGGCTGCGGGCGGACAATTCATGAAATTCGACGGGGTGAAGGGCGAGTCGCGCGACGATGCCCGCTGTGCCGGCATCATCACCGGCGCGAGTGCCGGGGCTGGCAGTGGCACGATGAAACAAGCGAAGCTGACCCCGCGCAAGACCGGTGGCGATGGCGGCGAAGCGGTGCAGGGCTCGCTCGACCGCGACATCATCCGCCGCATCCCGCGCGGACCCAAGCCCAAGCCGCAGGAGTCGCGCGGCGGGGTTCAGGTCGCTGCGGGCGACGTGACCGGCGACGGGCGCGCGGACGGGAAGGTCATGAAGATGGACTCGATCACCGTGAAGCAGGGCGCGGCCACGCGCAGCCGGACCAAATATGGCGACATCACGCTGAAGCGCGCCGCCGGGCTGGGGTGCTGAGGGTGCCCGGCCCGGTGGCGCTGTGCATTACCCAAATTTAAGCAGCACAAGAACGGCGATATGTGCATGTTGATCGGCTGCGGCAATTCTGCCGTCGCATCGAAAGGACATGCACATGTCGCTTGCAGAATTGTGCCTGATCCTTGCCGCGTTGTTTGCCTTCACGACCTTGGTCCTCAAGGTCGTGGAAGTGGCGCGCGGTAAGTAGGCAGGACGGGCGGGGCCGGGCTGCAACCCGGCCCCAAACGAATTGAGCCCCAGTCGCTGCAACGACCGGGGCTCACATCGAATGGACAATGCCCATGACGCTTGCAGGCAATGCTATACGCTAAATTGGCCTGAAATTCAATCCCGGCGCGTCCCATGCTATCCCAGGGCGTCAGAGAACCTCGAACAGCCCCGCCGCGCCCATGCCGCCGCCGACGCACATCGTCACGACGACGTACTTGGCACCACGCCGCTTGCCTTCGATCAGCGCGTGGCCGGTGCAGCGTGCGCCGGTCATGCCATAGGGGTGGCCGATCGAGATCGAGCCGCCATTGACGTTGAGCAGCTCGTCCGGGATGCCGAGCTTGTCGCGGCAGTACAGCACCTGCACCGCGAACGCCTCATTCAGCTCCCACAGGCCGATATCGTCCATCTTGAGGTTGAACCGGTCGAGCAGGGCGGGGATCGCATAGACCGGGCCGATACCCATCTCGTCGGGCTTGGTGCCAGCG
>CAZWZP010000040.1:13758-21561 GCA_964638925.1 uncultured Stakelama sp.
GGAGCGACTGAAGGCCTTCCAGCGTGGTGTCGGGGCGGTTGCCCTCGTCCTTGGTCAGCGTCACTTCCTTTTGCGTGACTTCCTTGGTCTCCTTGTTGACGATGTTCATCGTCGCGGTGACCGGGATGATCTCGTCGTCGAACTTGCCGGCGGCCTGGGCGGCGGCGGTGCGCTGCTGCGACTGGAAGCCGTACTCGTCCTGAACCTCGCGGCTGATGTTATAGCGCGCGGCGACCACTTCGGCGGTCTGCAGCATCGGCATGTACACGTCATTGTGCATCGCCAGCAGCTCGGGGTCCATTGCGACGCGCATCTGCGGCGTCTGGACCAGGCTGATGCTCTCGACGCCGCCGCCGATGGTGATGTCCATATTGTCGCAGACAATCTGCTTGGCCGCGGTCGCGATTGCCATCAGGCCGCTGGCGCATTGGCGGTCGACCGACATGCCCGCGACGCTGGTGGGCAGGCCCGCGCGGAGCAACGCCTGACGCGCGATATTGCCGGCCTGATGCCCCTGCTGAAGCGCGGCACCGAACACCACGTCCTGCACCTCGGCACCGTCGATGCCGGCGCGCGCGACCGCAGCCTCGATCGACTTGGCGGCCAGCGTCTGGGACGGAAGCGCGTTGAACGCCCCGCGATAGGCGCGGCCGATCGGGGTGCGGGCAGTGGAAACGATGACGGCAGAACGCATGAGGACGATCCCTTCGATTTATTGTCTATACAAAAAGCTGGCTGATCCATTCGGCGACCAGGGCGGGCTTGTCCTGCCCCTCGATCTCGATCGTGAATTCGACGGTCTGTTGCCACTGGCCGGGGCGCTTTTCGACCAGTTCGAGCGTCTTGAAGCGCCCGCGCACCCGGCTGCCCGACCGTACCGGGGTCAGGAAGCGAACTTTGTTGCCGCCATAGTTGACGCCCATCTTCAGCCCCTCGATCCGGGGCTGGGGCGTCTTCTGGCTGAGCAGCGGCATCAGTGACAGCGTGAGGAAACCATGCGCGATCGTGCCGCCGAACGGCGTCATCGCGGCTTTGGCGGGATCGACATGGATGAACTGGTGATCGCCGGTCGCGTCGGCGAATTTGTCGATCATCTCCTGCGAAACGGTCACCCAGTCCGACACACGCTCGTCACATGGCTGCGCTGCAAGCTGCTGGATCGTGACGCTGTCCTGCGTGTCGGTATCGGCCATGACAAACCCCTGCGGCAAGCTGTCACCCGCATCTAGGGCGAAGCGGCGCGCCGGGCAAGGGGTGCCTACTGGAAATGCGAAAGCGCACATTTCCGTAAGGGAAGTCGCGCGGGCGACTCCAAACCCAATCTTCTAAAAACTCAGCAAGTGCAGCGAATCAGCGTTCGCCGGGCTCCTTGTCCACACGCCGCACCGGCTGCACATCGGGATAGGGTTTGATCAGCTTGCCGCTCGGGTCGGCGGTGTAGGTGGTCTGGGTCGGGAAGGGGATCGAGATGCCCTCGGCTGCAAAGCGGCGCAGGATGCCGATGATGACCTTGTCGCGCACCTTATGTGCGGTCGGCCAGTCGTCGCCGGGGAGGTCGAACCACAAGGCAAAATCCACCGAACTGGCGCCCAAGCGCTCGAAACTGGCGCGTGCGACCGTCCCGCCTGCTTGCGCGACGATGCCGGTCAGCATGTCGGGCAGTGCCTCAAGCTGTTCGGGCGGGGTTTCATAGGCGACGCCGATCGGCAGCTTGATGCGGATATGGTCGCGGTTGGAGATGTTCTGAATCTCCTTGTCGAGCAGCTGCTTGTTCGCAATGATCCGCACCTCGCCGTCGAACGAGCGCACGCGGGTCGATTTGAGGCCGATTTCCTCGACCACGCCGACGGTCTGGTCGTACATCACCTTGTCACCCCGGCGAAACGGCTTGTCGAAGATGATCGCGAGCGCTGCGAACAGGTCGGCAAAGATGCCTTGTGCTGCAAGGCCGATGGCGATGCCGCCCACGCCGAGGCCCGCGACCAGACCGGTGACGTTGACGCCGAGATTGTCGAGCACCACCACCAGCGCGATCGCGAACAGCGCGATCGTCACCAGCAACCGGATCAGGCCCAGCGCCGATAACAGCGCCTCGCCATGGTAATTTTCGGATTCGGTTTTCTTTTCGATGGCACCGAGGATGAGCTCTCGCGCCCAGATCGCGCCCTGAAACACCACCGCCACCGTGAACAGGAAGGCGATCGTCTTTTCCAGCATCGCCGGCGGCGCGGCATAGTTGGACACCAGCCGGACCGACAGCATCACGATGAAGAAGCTGCCGGTGCGCGAAACGGCGCGGCCCAGGATCGTGCCCCATCCCATCGGCCCGTCCGAGCGCTGGCACAGCTTCGCGCCCCAGCTGCGCAGCCAGTAGAGCAGCAGGACGACGCCGACCGCGATGCCGGTTGCGATCAGGATCTGGAGCCAGTGGGTTTGCACCCACAGGCTCGCATCGGTGAAGAAGGCGCGGGTCTGCACCTCCAGCACTTCGCTGGAGTCGGCGGCGGCCTGCTCGGCTGCGGCGGCGGTATTGGAAACGGTCATGGAAGTCCTTCAGGCAGCCTGGGCCGTGATCCCGCCGCGCTCGAGAAAGGCGATGAGACCGCGTTCGGCGCGCGACAGGTAGCGCGTGGTGCGCGGGAGCGCGAGGGTCTCGCGAAACGCGGCCTGCGCATCGCGGTCCTTGGCAAGTTCGATCAGGTCGGGGTGGACATAGGATTTGCGCGCGATGCTCGGCGTATTGCCCAGCGCCGCGGTCACCGGCTCCAGCAGCAACTTCAGCCCGACATGGCCCGGCGCGGTCGCCAGCGTTTCGAACGCGATCACGCTTGCCCCCCAGGTGCGGAAATGCTTGGCGGTGAAATCATCGCCCATCGCGTCGCGAATATAGGCATTGACGTCGCTCGACGTCACCGGATGTGCTTCGCCGGCATCGTCGAGCCAGCCGAACAGATGCTGGCCTGGCAGGTCCTGGCACTTCTTCACGAAGCCGATCAGGCTGCCGTCGGTGATGCGCAGCACGCGGATACGGCCCGATTTGGCGCGATATTGCAGCTTGAGGCTGCGGCCCTCCAGCTTGGCATGGCGGCGGCGCAATGTCGTCGCGCCGAAACTCTTGTTCGCCTTGGCATAGCCCTCATTCCCGACACGGACATGACCGAGGTCGAGCAGGCGGACTACGGCGGCAACGGCGCGGTCACGGCTCAGCGCGCGCTTGCGCAAGTCCGCCTCGATCTTCGCGCGCAGCCGGGGCAGGCGGTTGCCGAACCCGGCGCAGCGGTCATATTTCGCCGCTTCCTGAGCTGCGCGGAAATCGGGGTGGTAGCGATATTGCTTGCGCCCGCGCGCATCGATTCCGGTCGCCTGCAAATGCCCGTCGGCGTGCGGGCAGTACCAGGCATCGGTATAAGCGGGGGGCAGGGCGATGGCGTTGAGCCGATCGATCTCGTCGCGGTCGGTGATGCGGTTGCCGTCCGCGTCCCAATAGCCCCAGCCGCCGCGCACCGCCTTTCGCGTGATGCCGGGTTGTTTGTCGTCGCAATAGCGCAGCGTGCCGCTCATCCTGCCCTCGTCATGCGCGATCAATGCGCGTTTCGCCGCATCGTTCCGGAACTGCGCCGCGATTGACTGGTTGAGCGGGTACCCCCCAATCACAGGAGACCCAAGATGGCCGAGCTATCCCATGCGCGCGTGCTGATGATCGCGACCGACGGGTTTGAACAGTCCGAGCTGATGAAGCCCCGACAAGCGCTGATCGATGCGGGCGCGACGGTGACATTGGCGTCGCTTAAGCTGGACCCGATCACCGGCGAAAGCGGCGGTGAAAAGGGGGAAAGCATCACCCCCGACACGCTTGTGAGCGATGTCGATAGCGAGGATTTCGACGCGCTGGTTCTGCCCGGTGGCGTCCACAATCCCGATACGCTGCGGATGGACGACACGACGATCGGCCTGATCCAGGAGTTTTTCGACGACGGCAAGACGGTCGCCGCGATCTGTCACGCGCCGTGGCTGCTGATCGAGGCGGATATCGTCGATGGCAAGCGCGCGACCAGCTGGCCCAGTCTGCGCACCGATCTGGAAAATGCCGGTGCGACGGTGGTGGATGAGGAGGTCGTAGTCGACGGTAATCTGATCACCAGCCGCAACCCGGATGACATTCCGGCGTTCATCGACGCGATCAAGACCGCGCTGACGAAAGAGTCGGCGGACGCCTGACCCTTTAAGCCCCTCCCACCCACGGGAGGGGCTTTTTAACATTCCGCGCGCATATCCTTCGGCAAACCGCCGGAGCCCGTCCCCATGCGCCTGTTCGCACTTGCCGCCGCCCTGCTCGCCACGACCGGTCCAGCGCTGCCACAGGCGCCGACCGCGCCGTTCACTGTCGAGGAGACCGGCCAGTCCTTTGCCAGCCTGCAGGAAGCGGTGACCGCGATCGGCGAGCGTCGCGGCACGATCCGCATCGCGCCGGGTCGCTATGGCGAGTGCGCGGTGCAGGAGGCGGGGGACATCAGCTATGTCTCGCTGGTCCCGGGCAAGGCGGTATTCGACCGCGCGATCTGTGAAGGCAAGGCGACGCTGGTGCTGCGCGGCCGGGCCGCCAGGATCGACGGTATCGTGTTTATGCGCACGCTGGTGGAGGATGGAAACGGCGCCGGCATCCGGCTCGAAACCGGCAATCTCCACGTCACCAACGCGATGTTCATCGACGGCCAGTGCGGTATCCTGACCGCGAGCGATCCGCGCGGGAGCATCCTTGTCGAGCGCTCAACCTTTGCGGGACTTGGCAAGGACCCGACCGGTAATGGCGCGCACGCGATCTATGTCGGCAATTATGGGAGCCTTAAGGTCGTTGAATCCCGCTTCGAACGCGGCACCGGCGGCCATTATGTGAAGGTCCGCGCGCCGCGCGTCGAAATCCTCAATTCCAGCTTCGACGACAGCCTCGGCCGCAACACCAATTATGCGATCGACCTGTCCAACGGCGCATCGGGCCGCATTGCCGGTAACGCGTTCGAACAGGGGCCGGCCAAGGACAATTACGGCACGATGATCGCGGTTGCGCCTGAGGGCGTGAAGCACAGCTCGGCCGGGCTGGTGATCGAGGGGAACAAGGCGTGGTTGTCGCCCGGGTTCAAGGAATCGACGACGTTCGTCGGTAACTGGTCGCGCGATGCGGTGACGGTGCGTGACAATGATCTCGCCGAGCGGATCGCGGTGATCGCGCGGCGGTGATGTTTCCAGTGCTCCTGCGAAGGCAGGAGCCTAGGGTTGCAAGGTCCTTCGCCCGTGGCTCTGGGCTCCTGCTTTCGCAGGAGCGCAAAGTTCAGCCCCTGCACACCATTCTGAACGCGGGGTCTTTCGCCGGGTTCGGGATCTTCTGGCGCGGGCGTTTTGCCACCGGGAAGACGCGCTCGCGCACGACTTTGCCGCGCGCGAGCAGGCGCTGGCCGCGCAGCTCGGTAATCCCGGCGGCGCAGTCCATCGCGACCGTGCCGATGATCGTCCCTTCCATGCCGAGCGCGGTCGTGCGCGTGCGGAACACGCGCCACTTGCCCTCCCGCTTGATCCCCGCCGTGTCGATCGACAGCGAGGCATTTGCGGCGCCTGGAACCGGCTTCCAGGTCTGCGCTGTGGCGGGGAAGGCGAGGGCGATCAAGCCAAGGGCAATGCCGGCGCGGATCATTTGAGCGGCTTTCCGTCGCAGACGAAGTCGATCAGTTTGCGCATGAAGGGGTGGTCGGGGTCCGCCGGTTCGCGATTTTCGGGTGCGATATCAGTTGCCTTGCCCGTTTTAGCATCGGTCAGGCGGATCATCACCGCCTGACCCTTCGCGCAGGAGATTGACAGGTCGATATAGATATCGCTCGTCGCGCTGGTTTCGGCTGTGTCGAGCAGGCGGATGGTCTTTTCGCCGCCTTCGTCCTTCACGCTGGTCGGGTCGATATAGACCGGGCCTTGGCCCTCGGCCTGAAACTTGACCCATGGCGCTCCCGGCTCGCGGTCGAGGCAGAGCCCGGCCGCGAACAGCGGGAGCGCCATGCAGATCACGCCGCCAGCTTCCGCAGCACGTACTGCAGGATGCCGCCGTTGAGGAAATATTCCAGCTCGTTGACGGTATCGATGCGGCAGCGGGTGAGGAAGGTTTCGGTGCTGCCGTCGGCGCGGGTCAGCTTGACCTCGACATCCTGACGCGGGCGCAGGGCCGACACGCCGGTGATGGTGAAGGTTTCATCGCCCTGGAGGCCCAGCGTTTCGCGGGTCACGCCCTCGGCGAACTGCAGCGGCAGGACGCCCATGCCGACCAGGTTCGAGCGGTGGATGCGCTCGAAGCTTTCGACGATAACCGCCCGGACTCCAAGGAGATTTGTGCCCTTCGCCGCCCAGTCGCGCGACGATCCGGTGCCATATTCCTTGCCGCCGATGACGACGAGGGGGGTGCCGTCGGCTTTGTGGCGCATCGCGGCGTCGTAGATTGGCATGACTTCGCCGTGATAGTGGGTCATCCCGCCTTCGACGCCGTCAAGCATCTGATTTTTAATGCGGATATTGGCGAAGGTGCCGCGCATCATGACTTCGTGATGGCCGCGGCGGGCGCCGTAGCTGTTGAAGTCGGCCTTGCTAACCTGATGTTCTTGCAGCCATTTTCCGGCCGGGCTGTCCGCCTTGATCGAGCCGGCGGGGGAGATGTGGTCGGTGGTGATCGAATCGCCGAAGATCGCCAGCGGCTTGGCCTCGATGATGTCGGTCACCGGCTTCGGGTCCATCGTAAGCCCCTCAAAATACGGGGGATTTGCGACATAGGTCGACCCAGCGCGCCAGCTGTAGGTGTCGGATCCGGTGACGTCGATCGCCTGCCAGCGGTCGTCGCCGGTAAAGACGGTCGAATATCTTGAAACGAACATGTCGCGGGTTAGCGCGCCGTCCATCACAGCGCGGATTTCGTCATTGGTGGGCCAGATGTCCTTCAGATAGACAGCCGCGCCGTCCGATCCGGTGCCGATCGGGGTCGTGATGAAATCCTGAACCACGGTGCCCTTGAGCGCATAGGCGACGACCAGCGGGGGCGAGGCGAGGAAGTTGGCGCGGACGTCTGGCGACACGCGGCCTTCGAAGTTGCGGTTGCCCGACAGGACGCTGGCAGCGACGATGTCGTTGCCGTTGATCGCGTTCGAGATCGGCTCGGCCAGCGGGCCCGAATTGCCGATGCAGGTGGTGCAGCCATAGCCGACCAGGTTGAAGCCGACCTGATTCAGATAATCCTGCAGCCCCGCCTTGATCAGATAGTCGGTCACGACCTGCGACCCCGGGGCAAGCGAGGTCTTGACCCACGGCTTGGGCTTCAGCCCCTTTTCGACCGCCTTCTTGGCGACGAGGCCGGCGGCGATCAGCACGCTGGGGTTCGAGGTGTTGGTGCAGCTGGTGATTGCGGCGATGACGACGTCGCCGTCGCCGATGTCATGGTCGCGGCCTTCGACCGGCACGCGGACGGCCTCGTCCTTCTTGTACACCTTGGTCAGGTCGGCGTTGAACACGTCATCGACGCTGCCCAGCAGCACCTTGTCCTGCGGGCGCTTCGGACCGGCGAGCGAGGGCTGGACGCTGCTGAGGTCGAGTTCGAGCACGTCGGTGAACACCGGCTCTGCATTCGGGTCGAGCCAGAAGCCCTGTGCCTTGGCGTAGGCTTCGACCAGCGCGACATTTTCCTCGTTGCGGCCGGTGAGGCGCATGTAATCGAGCGTCTTGTCGTCGATGCCGAAGAAGCCGCAGGTCGCGCCATATTCGGGCGCCATGTTGGCGAGC
>CAZWZP010000041.1:0-21354 GCA_964638925.1 uncultured Stakelama sp.
TTTGCCACATCGATCACCAGGCGCATCTTGGCCGCCTGTTGCTCGACCTCGATGTCATTGCCGTGGACGGTCGAGGAGAAGCCGCATTGCGGCGACAGTGCGAGCTGGTCGAGCGGGGCGAATTGCGCGGCTTCTTCGATGCGGCGCTTGATATCGTCCTTTGACTCGAGCTCGCCGAGCTTGGTGGTGACCAGGCCGAGCACGACGGTCTTGCCCTTGGGCACGAAGCGCAGCGGGGCGAAGTCGCCCGAGCGGGGATCGTCATATTCCAGGAAATAGCCGTCGATGTTGAGTTCGTTGAACAGCACTTCGGCGACGGGTTCGTAGCCGCCTTCGGCGGCCCAGCTCGAGCGGAAATTGCCGCGGCAGAGGTGGACGCAGACGACCATGTCGTCGGGCTTGTCGCGGATCGAATCGTTGATGATGCGGGCGTAGAGGCGCGGCAGCTCGTCCGGGTCCATGCCGCGCTTGCGGGCGTTCTCACGCTGGGTGTCGTCGCACAGGTAAGCGAGGTTGGTGTCGTCGAGCTGGAGGTAGCGGCAGCCGGCATCGGCGAGGCTGGCGATCTCGGCGCGATAGGCGGCGGCGAGGTCGGTGTAGAAGTCCTCAAGGTCGGGATATGCGGCAGCGTCGATCGCATCGCGGCCGCCGCGAAAGTGCAGCATCGTCGGCGAGGGGATCGTCACCTTGGGCGTGCGCGACGTGCAGCTGGCGAGGAATTCATAATCGGCGCGCTGGATGTCCTTGGCATGGCCGATCTTGCCGGTGATTTTCATGACCGGCGGGGCATATTCCAGCTCCTTGCCGCCATGCTGGTGGAACTTCACCTGGGTGCCGCCGGCCTCATCGACGCCATCGAGCTGGAGCAGGAAATCGGTGTGGAAATAGGTGCGGCGGAACTCACCGTCGGTGATGCCTTGGAGGCCCAGATCCTCCTGGAACTTCACGACGCCGCGAATCGCTTCGTCTTCAACGGCGCGCAGGGCGGCGGCGTCGATGCTGCCGTCCTTGAACGCGGCGCGGGCGTCGATCAGCGCCTTGGGGCGCAGGAAGCTGCCGACATGATCGGCACGGAACGGGGGCGTGGGCATCCTGATTCTCCTTGCGATATTTGTAAGTGTTACATACAAAATGCTGCAACGATCGATAGGACAGGAAGAGGAGCGAGGCAATGACCTGGATCACCAACCGCTGGTATGTCGCCGCATGGGATTCGGAGGTGGATCGCACGCCGATCGCACGCACCATCTGTGGCGAACCGGTGATGCTGTACCGCAAGCTCGACCGCAGCGTGGTGGCGATGCGCGACGCGTGTCCGCACCGCCTGCTGCCGCTGTCGATGGGGTTCAAGGAGGGCGATTCGATCCGCTGCCGCTATCATGGGCTGCTGATCGAGCCCGATGGCTGTGCCAGCGAGATGCCGATCAAGTCGGAGGCGGTGCCTAAGGCGGTATGTGCCACGCTATATCCGGTGGTCGAGAAGCATCGCTTCGTATGGGTGTGGATCGGCGAGGCGGCGAAGGCAGATCCGGCGACGATCCCCGATTTCTGGCCGTGCAGCACGCCCGGGTGGACGTTCGATGGCGGGTATAATCACATCAACTGCGATTACCGGCTGGTGATCGACAACCTCATGGACCTGAGCCACGAGACCTGGGTGCATCAGGGGTCGATCGGGCAGCATGAGATTACCGAGGCGCCGATCGAGACGGTGGTCGATGGCGAGGAGGTGTTCGTCCGCCGCTGGATGCCGGGGATCGAGCCGCCGCCCTTCTGGCGCGACGCGCTGCGCTCGGCCGGGCCGGTCGATCGCTGGCAGGTGTGCCACTTCATCCCGCCCTCATCGGTGCTGATTGACGTGGGCGTGTCGCCGGCCGATGCCGGGGATACGATCGAGGAGCATAATTCGGGGGTGCGCGGGTTCGTGGTCGATGCCATGACGCCGGAGACCGAAACGACGACTCACTATTTCTGGGGCATGGCGCGAAACTTCGACATCGACGATGCCGGCTTTACCGCACGGTTCAAGGCGCAGCAGGGCCAGGTGTTCGATGAGGATGTCGAAGTGCTGGAGGCGCAGCAGCGCAGCATCGTGGCGAATCCCGACATGAAGCTGCGCGGCTATTCGATCGATCAGGGCAGCGTGCGCGCGCGGACGATCATCCGCAAGCTGATGGAGGCGGAAACCGCGTGAGCATCGGGCGCGGCGATCTTGACCGCAACCTTGGCCTGCGCCTGCGCCGGGCGCATGGCGCGGTGCAGCGGCATTTCGTCGAGCATTTCGCCGATCTCGGGCTGACGCAGAAACAGGTGTCGGTGCTGTGGCTGACCGGGGACCACCCTGATCTGGCGCAGGCCGATCTGGCGCAGGCGCTCGACATGGATCGTGCGACGACGATGGCGCTGGTGCACGGGCTGGAGAAGCGCGGTCTGGTGTCGCGCAGCCCGTCGCGTACCGATGGACGGCGGATCGCATTCCGGCTGACCGAGGCAGGCGAGGCGTTGCTGGCCAAGGCCAAGGCCGCCATCCTGGAGCATGAGGCGTGGCTGAAGGCCCGTTTCAGCGCCGCCGAACTGGCAACACTTGAGGAAATGCTCGCGCGCATCTATCGCTGACTTGTTTGCCGATATAACAATGGTCGAACACCGGCCGATGGAGGGGAAATGGCTACCGATCCGCGTGCAGTGATCGACCGCGCACCGATGTCCCGGTTCCAATGGGGCGTGGTCGCGACGATGGTCGGATTGAACGCGCTCGACGGGTTCGACGTGCTGTCGATCAGCTTCGCCTCCCCCGGCATCGCTGCGGATTGGGGAATCGACCGCGCGCAGCTCGGCATCGTTCTTTCCATGGAGCTGGTCGGCATGGCGATCGGGTCGCTGTTCCTGGGCGGCATTGCCGACCGGATCGGGCGGCGCGCGACCATCCTCTCCTGCCTCGCGATCATGACCGTCGGGATGCTCGGCGCGGCGAGCGCGGGGGGCGTCTATTCGCTGATGATCTGGCGCGTGCTGACGGGTCTAGGCATCGGCGGGATGCTCGCAGCGACCAATGCAGCGGTGGCGGAGGCGGCCAATGCCAAGCACCGCTCGCTCGCGGTGGTGCTGATGGCGGCAGGTTATCCGGTCGGCACGATCATCGGCGGGTCGATCTCGGCGGTGCTGCTGTCGATGTATGACTGGCGCGCGGTGTTCGTGTTCGGCGCGGTCTGTTCGCTGCTGTTCGTGCCTTTGGTACTGTGGCGCGCGCCTGAATCGGTCGCGTTCCTGATGCACAAGCGCCCCCCGAACGCGCTGGCGCGGATCAACGCCAACCTTGCGCGGATGGGCCATCCGCCGATCGACGCGCTGCCCGAGCCGGACGCGGTGACGTCGCGCAAGGCACCGCTGGTCAATCTCTTCTCGCCCGGGTTGATCCGGCCGACGATCCTGCTGACGCTCGCCTATCTGGCGCATATCATGACCTTTTACTTCATCCTGAAATGGATTCCGAAGATCGTCGTCGACATGGGCTTTCCGCCGCCCGAAGCCGCCGGCGTGCTGGTCTGGGCGAGCATTGGCGGTGCTACGGGCTCGCTGATCCTTGGGCTGCTCACCGGCAAGATCCGGCTGCTCGCGCTCACCGTGGTTGCCATGCTGCTGTCGACCGCGCTCGTCATCCTGTTCGGCCAGGGGCAGAGCGATCTGGCGGGGCTGTCGATGGTCGCCGCAGCGGCAGGCTTTGCCACCAATGCCGGCGTGGTCGGTCTGTACGCGCTGATCGCCCAGTCCTTCCCGACCGGCGTGCGCGCGACCGCAACCGGATTTGTCATTGGCGTCGGGCGCGGGGGGTCGGCGTTGGCCCCTGCCCTGGCCGGATTCCTGTTCGCAGCGGGCTACGGCCTGCCGACGGTGGCGATCCTGATGGGCCTTGGCTCGATCGTTGCGGCGGGCGCACTGCTCGCGATGCGCGGGTGGAAGGCACCGGTCGAGGGCGCGGCCGGTTGACCGGCACCCCAGCGCGAAGGATGCGTGGCGCGCGCTGGTGTCGTGCCTAGAGCAGCTTTTCGATATCCGCCGCGATATCCTCGGGCTTGGTCTGCGGGGCGTAGCGCTGGACCACCTTCCCGTCGCGGTCGATCAGGAACTTGGTGAAGTTCCACTTGATCCCCTCGGTCCCGAACAGCCCCGGTGCCTGGCTTTTGAGCCAGCGATACAGCGGCGCGGCGTCCGGCCCGTTGACGTCGATCTTGCCGAACACCGGAAAGGTCACGTCATAGGTCAGCGAACAGAAATTCGCGATCTCCGCCGCATCCCCCGGCTCCTGCGCGCCGAACTGGTTGCACGGGAAGCCCAGCACCTCGAACCCGCGATTGCCATAGCGCCGGTGCAGCTCCTCAAGTCCGGCATATTGCGGCGTGAACCCGCATTTCGACGCGACATTGACGACCAGCAGCACCTTGCCGGCATAGGGCGACAGGTCGGTCTCCTCGCCGCTCGCGGCGGTGACGGGAATTTCGGTGATCGTCGTCATGCCGCTTCCTCCAACAACCCCTCATGCAGCCGCACAACGCGGTCCATCTTTGCCGCCAGCCGCTCATTATGCGTCGCGATCAGCGCCGCCGCGCCCTCGCCGCGCACCAGCCGCAACAGTTCGGCGAACACGACATCGGCGGTCTTTTCATCGAGATTGCCGGTCGGCTCGTCCGCCAGCACCAGCATCGGTCGATTGGCGAGCGCGCGGGCGACTGCGACGCGCTGCTGTTCGCCGCCCGACAACTGGCTTGGCCGGTGCGTCAGCCGCGCGCCAAGACCGAGTGCGGTCAGCAGTGCCTCTGACCGCGCCCGCGCATCGGCATGGGTCGCATTTTGGATCAGCTGGGGCAGCACGACATTCTCAACCGCGTTGAAATCGGGCAGCAGATGGTGGAACTGATAGACGAAGCCGAGCTTGTCGCGCCGCGTCATCGTGCGCTCATGGCTTTCCAGCTTGGCGACCTCGATCCCGGCGATGCGGATCGAGCCTTCGAACCCGCCTTCGAGCAGACCGACCGCCTGCAGCAGGGTCGACTTGCCCGAGCCGGACGGCCCCAGCAGCGCGACGATCTCGCCCGGCGCGACGGTCAGGTCGATGCCGCGCAGCACCTCGATGGTTGCTTCGCCCTGGACGAACGACCGGCGCAAACCCTGTGTCTGAAGGACAAACTCACTCATAGCGCAATACCTGAACCGGGTCGGTGCTCGCCGCCTTGAACGCGGGGTAGAGTGTCGCGAGGAAGCTGAACCCCAGCGCCATCAGCGCGATGCTGGCAACCTCGACCGGGTCGGTCTTAGCGGGCAATTCGGTCAAGTAACGCATCGACGGGTCCCAGATTTCCTGACCGGTGATGAAGCCGAGGACGCTCAGCACCCCCTGGCGGAAGTAGAGCAGGATGAAGCCAAGGATTAGTCCCGCGACGATCCCCAGCCCGCCGATTGCGGTGCCGACCGTCACGAAGATCTTGATCAGCCCGCTGCGCGTCGCGCCCATCGTGCGCAGGATCGCGATGTCGCGGGTCTTGGCGCGCACCAGCATGATCAGCGACGACAGGATGTTGAACACCGCGACCAGGATCAGGATCGACAGCACGGTGAAGGTCACCAGCCGGTCCACCGCCAGCGCCTCGAACAGCGTGGCATTCAGGGTGCGCCAGTCGCTAAGCTGCGCGCTCTGCACGACCTTCTGCGCCAGCGGGGCGAGGATCTCGCCGACGCGGTCGGGATCGACCGTATCGATCTCGACCATGCTGACCGAATCGCCCATCAGCAGCAAGGTCTGCGCGGTCTCCATCGGCATGACCACGAACGCCTTGTCGTAATCATACACCCCGACCTCAAAGATCGCGGCGACGCGATAGGACACGATGCGCGGTACGGTGCCGAACGGGGTCGACGGCCCCTGCGGGCTGATCAGCTGGACATTGCTGCCCAGCGACGCGCCAAGCGTCGTCGCCAGCCGCGAGCCGATCGCGATGCATTCGCAGTCTGCGGTCAGGTCGGTCATCTTGCCCATGACGACGTTGCGGTTGAGCGTCGGGTTGGCGCGCAGATCAGCGACGGTCATCCCGCGGACCAGCACCCCCTCGACCCGCCCCTGAAAGCTGGCCATCAGCGGCTGTTCGATCAGCGGGGTGGCGGTGGTGACGCCCGGGGTCTTGCGCGCCTCGGCCACCACCTCGCGCCAGTCGCGCAGCTGGCCGCCATAGCCCTGCACGACCGCATGGCCGTTCAGCCCGGTGATCTTGTCGAACAATTCGGCGCGGAAGCCGTTCATCACGCTCATCACGATCACCAAAGCGGCGACGCCGAGCATGACCGCGACCAGGCTGATCGACGCGACCAGTGCGATAAAGGCCTCGCCCCGGCCCGGCAGCAGGTAGCGGCGCGCGATCATGCGTTCATATCGGGAAAGCAGCATGGACGGGGTGTTAGGGGGTGGCGGAGGCACAAGCAATCGCGCTGTTGCCAAATCAACACAGGGTTGCCGCAAAGAGTCACGACAGGGTTATCGACCCGTGACAAGCGCCACATGCCATCCTAGCAAAGCGCCACGAAGCAATGGCAACGGCCGTGGTTCGGGGAGGCTCTTCAGCCCCGTCCTGAGAAGGGCGCGCGGGCAGAAGTGGCCACTTAAGGGGGCTGACGAGGCATCGTCACGCAGGCGCCCGGGTCGGAAACGGCCCGGGCGTTTGGCATTTGTGGAGCACGGTGCCAGCCCGGCAACGCCATCAAGAAAATTTCGGGGAGGAAGCCCCGGGAGCCAGCCTGGCTCCCTCCCCTGTCCGGTGCCACGCGGCACCGGCATCCGGTCAGAAGCTGAAGCCGAGCGTCACGCCCCAGGTGCGCGGATCGCCGACATTGCCCGCGATCAAGCCGGTGTTCCCCGGAGTCGTCGCCAGCACATCGAAATACTCGACATCGAACGCATTGCGGACCCAGGCGAAGACGTTGATCCCGTCATCCGTCCGATAGCCCAGCCGGAAGTTGGTCAACGCATATCCCTCAATGTCGGTGTAGATCGAACGCGATGCGTTGGACGAGAATTTGGAGCGCGTGCTCGCGTCGACGCCCAGATAGACCTCGCCCGTCTTGCCCAGGATCGACGCCGGCCGGTTCGCCTCGCCCCCGAACGAGAACGCCCAGTTGGAGATGCCGGGCAGCCACTGGCCCGAAATGTCGCACGCGATCGGGCTGTTGGTGCCTGGTGCACCCGGCGCGCCAATCACCGCGCCGCTGCCGCCACCCGACAGCTCCGGCGGGCATGGCGCGTTGGTGAATTCGACATATTCGTGGTCGGTATAGGCGCCGTTGGCGTACAGGCTGATCCGATCACTCGGCCGGATCGAGAAATCGACCTCAACGCCGCGCACCCGCACCTCGCCCGCATTGGCAAGATAGCCGCGCAGCGTGGCGTTGGCACCGTCATTGACCAGCGCCTGATAGTCCTTGATCGCCGTCCAGAAGCCGGTAACGTTGAGCGTCGCCTTGCGATCCCAGAATTGCGTCTTTGCGCCCAGCTCGAAATGGTCGACCTGTTCGGGTTTTACCTGTGCGAACTGGGTCTGCGGCACCCCGTTCACCACCGGCACGCCGTTGAGGTTGAGTCCGCCCGATTTGAAGCTGTGCGCATAGGTCGCATAGAGCAGCACGTCGCGCGACGGCTTGTAGGATGCGGTCAGATCGTAGGAGATGTTCCACGCACGATATGCCTCATCCACGAACGCCTGCGGCTGAAGCGCGGCGCGCTGCTCAACCTGACGTGGCGTGCCGCCGGTCGGGGGGACAAGGTTGCCCTGTCCGTCACGCACGATGCTGACATAGCTGCCGACCTTGTCGTCATAGTTCAGCCGCACGCCGGGCGAGAGGGTGAGCTTGTCGGTCAGCTTCCAGTTGAGCTTTCCGAACAGCGCGCCGCTGAAATTCTTGAGGCGAATGTCGTTCGCCGCGGTCAGCCCGTCGAGAACGGTCGGGTCGTTCGACAGCGCGTTGGTCGGGTTGATCAGCCAGCGGCTTGCCGCCGGCCCCTGACGTTGCGTTCCGGTGGTGTGGATGTCCTGATAAAAGACAAAGGCACCCAGCACATAGTCGAATCCCGCGCCCTCTCCGGCATAGCGGAACTCCTGAGTGAACTGGTCCTGCCGCGTCGGATTCTGCGAGAGCGTGGTGATCGGCAAGCCGGTAAAATCGCGGTCGTTGGCGGGCTGCCAGTCCCAGAAACGCCATGCCGTTACCGAAGTCAGCGTGCCCGCCCCCAGATCCAGCTCGCCGCGCAACGACACACCGCCCAGCGTGTTGGTGGCATTCAGGTCGGCATCGACATCGGTCAACCGGTCGAACGGGTTAGTGCTCGGCACGGCATAGCCGAACGCAGCGGTCAGCGCCGGATATTGCCGCGCCGCCGCGCGCTGGGTTGGGCCATAGCGGACATAGATTTGCGCGCAGCATTCGGGATCCTGCCGGTTGTAATCCGCGCTCAGCGTCACATCGAGCGAATCGCTGGCACGCCACAGAATCGCGCCGCGCAGCCCGATATTGTCCTGCTCGTTTACATAGTTGCCGGTCGTGACGTTGAATACGGTCCCGCGACGGCCCGTCGCCGCAACCCCGAACCGCGCCGCGACAGTCTCACCCAGCGGGCCAGAAATCGACGCCTTGGCCTGTTTGAACCCCAGATTGCCCAGGCTCACCTCGGCCCGCCCCTCGAAATTGAAGCTCGGTGGCTTGGACGTGATGCTGATCGCGCCGGCCACGGTGTTCTTGCCGTAGAGCGTCCCTTGCGGCCCGCGCAGCGTCTCGACCTGTTGCACATCGAGGAAGTCGAGCGTGGCAACCGCGACCCGGCTGAAATAGACCTGGTCGATATAGACGCCGACCCCCTGGTCGATGCCGTCGTTGGTCAGCCCCAGCGGCGCACCGATCCCGCGAATATTGACCGACGAATTGCGCGGATTGGTCGAATAGAATTGCAGCGTCGGCTGAAGCTGCGCCAGCCGTGCGACGTTGAAGCTGCCGGTATTGTCCAGTTCCTTGACGCCGACCACGGATATGGGGATCGGCACGTCCTGCGCCTGTTCGCTGCGGCGGCGCGCGGTGACAACGATTTCGGACGCGACCGAACTACGCTGGACATCCTCCTCGTCGCGAAGCGCTTCGCCTGGGACAGTGGGTGGCTTAGCCTGCTGGACCGTTACATCGGCATCCTGTTGCACGACGAGTGACACGGCGGAGGACAGCAGCAGCGAAAGCGTGGTCAGGCTCATTCGAAACTCCCCTTGTGGTTCGCTCAGCTCAAAATCCACTAACTGAATAGGATTTCACCAGACAGCTTTTTTATTCCCAGTATATTGATATACTTTATGTCGCGAATTTCTCTCCGCTCACCGCTCTTGAAAGCCGCCCCGAACTTCCCAAATCATCGACAGCATGGTGCCTTCGGGGCCGTGCAGACTTGGCATCGCGGGTGAACCGGATGCTGCAAGACGTTGAAATTGCTCATTGGAGGATTACGCTATGCGTCAGATTGATTTGACCCCCTTCCGCCGCTCGACGATCGGCTTCGATCGGCTCTTCGACATGCTCGAAGCGACCGCGCGCCAGTCCAGCAGCGAGAATTACCCGCCCTTCAACCTCGAACGCGTGTCGGATGACCGCTATCGCATCACGATTGCCGTCGCCGGCTTCAAGGCTGACGAGATCGAGATCGTCGCGCAGCAGAACCTGTTGCAGGTGACCGGCAAGAAGGGCGAGACCCAGGACAACAACCCCGCCCAGATGCTGCATCTCGGCATCGCCAATCGCGGGTTCGAGCGCCGCTTCGAGCTGGCCGACTTCGTGCGCGTCGAGAGCGCGGACCTTACCGACGGCCTGCTCGTGATCGAGCTGGTGCGTGAGGTTCCCGAGGCGATGAAGCCGAAGAAGATTGCCATCGGCGGCGGCACCAGCGAAGCGACCGCAATCGAACATCGCGACGTTGCCTGACAACCACCCCCCGGCGGCGCGCTGACCCCTTGCGCACCGCCAACAAAGAGGGCGTCCGAACTATGGTTCGGACGCCCTTTTTCGTGGGTTCGGGGATTGCGATCACACCAGACGCGACTGGCGCACCGCTGCCTCGATAAAGCTGGCGAACAGCGGGTGCGGGTCGAACGGCTTGGATTTCAACTCCGGGTGGAACTGCACGCCGACGAACCAGGGATGGTCGGGCCGCTCGACGATTTCGGGCAGCATCCCGTCGGGCGACATGCCGGAAAAGACCAGCCCGCCGGCCTCCAACCGCTCGCGATAGGCGGTATTGACCTCATAGCGGTGGCGATGCCGCTCGCTGATCGCCTCGTCGCCATAGATCGACGCGACCACCGAATTGCCGTCGAGCTTCGCCGGATAAGCGCCGAGGCGCATCGTGCCGCCCAGATCGCCGCCCTCTTCGCGCTTCTCGATCCCGTCCTTGCTCATCCATTCGGTGATGATGCCGACCACTGGCTCATCGGTTGCACCGAATTCGGTCGACGATGCGCCCGTAATCCCGGCCAGGTTCCGTGCGCCCTCGACGCACGCCATCTGCATCCCAAAACAGATGCCGAAATAGGGCACCTTGCGCTCGCGCGCGAAGCGGACGCTCGCGATCTTGCCCTCCGCCCCGCGCGATCCGAATGCGCCAGGGACGAGGATCGCGTGGCACGGTTCCAGATTCGCCGCGACCTCGGCATCGTCGCCCTTCTCGAACAGCTCGGCGTCGATCCAGCGGATATTGACCTTCACCTTGTTGGCGATGCCACCGTGAATCAGTGCCTCGTTGAGCGATTTGTAGGCGTCCGGCAGGCCGACATATTTGCCGACCACGCCGACCGTCACTTCGCCCTCCGGGTTGAACAGGCGATCGGTGATGTCGGTCCAGCGTGACAGGTCCGGCGCGGCACCCGGTTCGATCCCGAATGCGCGCAGCACTTCGCTGTCGAGCCCCTCGGCATGATATTGCAGCGGCACGGCATAGATGCTCGCCGCATCGAGCGCGGGGATCACCGCGCTGGCCGGAACGTTGCAGAATTGCGCGATCTTGGCGCGCTCGCCGGCGGGCAGCGGCTGCTCGCAGCGGCACACCAGCACATCGGGCTGCACGCCCAGCGACGCCAGTTCGCGCACGCTATGCTGGGTCGGCTTGGTCTTCAGCTCGCCCGCTGCCTTGATATACGGCACCAGCGTCACATGGACGCTGATCGACCGGCCCCGGCCCAGCTCGTTCTTGAGCTGGCGGATCGCCTCGATGAACGGCAGCGATTCGATGTCGCCGACCGTGCCGCCGATCTCGCACAGCACGAAATCGAGGTCTTCGGTTTCCGCCTGGGCGAAGTCCTTGATCGCGTCGGTCACGTGGGGAATCACCTGGACGGTCGCGCCCAGATAGTCGCCGCGCCGTTCGCGCTCGATGATCGTCTTGTAGATACGGCCCGATGTCACATTGTCCGACTGGCGGCTCGCGACACCCGTAAACCGCTCATAATGACCAAGATCCAGATCGGTCTCGGCCCCGTCATCGGTCACATAGACCTCGCCATGCTGGTAGGGCGACATCGTGCCGGGATCGACGTTCAGATAGGGGTCGAACTTGCGGATGCGGACCTTGTACCCGCGCGCCTGAAGGAGGGCGGCGAGGCTGGCAGCCATCAGGCCTTTGCCAAGCGAGGAGACCACGCCGCCGGTGATGAAAATATACCGCGTCATGGGAGTCACCGCTTAGCCTTTATGCACAAGTTTGGGCAAGCGCCCGACTCCGGACGCCGCCGAAAAAGTTTTGATTGAGTCGGTTAGTTGGCGAGCGGGACGGCGCTGTTGTCCGCGGGCGCGACCGGAACCGGCTGCGTCGCCGGAGCGGTCTGCGTGGCCGGTGCCGTTGCCTGGCTCGTGTCGATGGCGGTGTCGGCGCGGGTCGCTGCCAGCACCGCCAGCGTGATGCTCATCACGACGAACGCCGCAGCCAGAACCGCCGTTGCGCGGGTCAGGAAATTGGCTGCGCCGCGCGCCGACATCAGCCCCGACGGGCTGCCGCCCGAGGTCAGCCCGCCGCCTTCGGACTTCTGCATCAGGATGACCGCCACCAGCAGGAAGGCGATGATGGCATGAACGACGAGGAGGAAGGTGAACAGCATGGCGGTCTTTCTCGGGAAAGCGGCCACATAGGCAACCGCAGGGCGCGGATCAACCGCCGATCGTCGGTCGGGTTCATACCGGGTTCGTCACAGAAACGGAACATTTCGTCATCGTCCTGAAACCTGTCGGCCATCGGGGCGTTAATGAACCTGAACGACCGGCTTATTCCGGGTCTGTAACGATAATGACGAGTAGCGCATGAACGCCATGACCGACCCTTCGCTGGACCAGTGGAAATCGACATTGATCGATTATGTCCGGTCGGGCGAACCTGATCTGACCAATCGCCAGATGGCGCTGATGCTGCTTGTGTACCTCGATCCCGGTCCGCACACGGTGCGCGGTTTGGCGCGGGCGCTGAACGTGTCCAAGCCTGTAGTTACACGCGCCTTGAACAGATTGGGCGCACTCGGCTATCTGCGCCGCCAGCGCGATGAAACGGACAAGCGGAACATCTTCGTCGCGCGCACACCTGAAGGGGCGGAGTTTCTTGCAGAATTCGGACAATTCGTCACCGGCGACGGCGTCGGCAGCACCAGCAAACAATCCGCCCCCGCGTAACCGATTCGCGCTGACCGGACGCTCAATCGAAATCGACCCGCGCCGCGAGCCGGTGCGCCGCGACCTGGCCGATGTGCGCCTTGCCGACCGTGTGTTCGCCCCGCATTACGCCGCGCACCTCGCGTTCGTCGCGACTCGCGCGACTGCGCTCCGCCTGACCCGGGATCTGGACGGCGAGATCGTCGGAATGCTCGAACCGGGCGACCGGTTCGAGGTCCTGGAACTCTCTGCGGGTCTCGCCTGGGGAAGTGCGCCGCGGCTGCAACTGGTCGGCTATGCCGATGCGTCCGATCTGGGGCTGGTGGCATGACGGTATCGGTCTTTATCGACGGCGCGGCGGGAACCACCGGCCTGGAAATCCGCGAACGGCTGACCGGACGCAGCGAGATCGACCTGATCGCGCTGTCCGATGCCGACCGCAAGGATGCCGCCAAACGCGCCGAAGCGCTGAACAGTGCGGATTTCGTCATCCTGTGCCTGCCCGACGATGCAGCGCGTGAAGCGGTGGCGCTGATCGACAATCCGCGCACGCGCGTTATCGACGCATCGACCGCGCATCGCGTCGCCGAGGGGTGGACCTATGGCTTTGCCGAACTGGAACCTGCCCAGACCCAGATGATCGCTGACGCCGCGCGCGTGTCCAACCCCGGCTGCTGGCCGACCGGCTATCTCGCGCTGGTCCGCCCGCTGGTCCGCGCGGGCCTCATCCCCGCCGACTGGCAGCTTAGCGCTGGCGGGGCATCGGGCTACTCAGGCGGTGGCAAGGCGATGATCGCGGAATTTGAGGATGGGTCCGAGCCGACCGGCTTCCGCGCCTACGGCCTTGACCTCGATCACAAGCATCTGCCCGAAATGCAGAAGCACGCGCGCATGGAGCATCCGCCGGTGTTCATGCCCGCAGTGGCGCACGCCTATCGCGGGATGCTGGTCGAAGTGCCGCTGGCGCTCGCCGCGCTGCCCCGCAAGCCATCACCGACCCAGATCCTCCAGACGCTCGCCGACGCCTATCGCGACTCGCCGACCGTCCGGGTGATGGAGGATAACGACACAAAGCTCGTCCGGCTTGAGGATGATGCTGGCACCGATCGCCTGACCATCCGCGTGTTCGGTAATGCCGAACGCGGTCAGGCGCGGCTGATCGCGACGCTCGACAATCTCGGCAAGGGCGCGGGCGGTGCGGCGGTACAGAATCTCAACATCATGGCCGGGTTCGATCCGACCGCCGGACTGGTGCTTTAGCACCACACCACATAGGTATGCGCGCTTCGCAAGGCGCGCATCGGCTGCTAGGGCGGCGGCGAATATGGAATTGGGAGGATCGATGCGTCAGCCATTCGGCAAGCTGCTGCTGTTCGGAGCCACGGGTGACCTGGCCCAGCGTATGCTGATTCCATCGCTCTACGGCCTCCATGCGGATCACCTTCTGCCCGACGGGCTGACGATCACGGGTACCGCGCGGTCAACGCTGTCAGACGCCGAATATCGCGACTTCTGCGCCAAGGCGCTGGAAACCTATCTGCCCGAGGATCGCAAGGACGCCGACGCAATCGCCCGCTTCCTCGACCGCGTCCAGTATCAGCCGCTCGATGCCTCGACGCTTGAGGGCTATGACGCTCTGGCGACGAAGCTCGGCGACATTTCCGACGGACTTGCGATTTTCCTGTCGACCGCGCCCAAATTGTTCGAACCGACGATCAAGGGGCTGGCCTCAGCCGGGCTTGCCGGCGAGAATGTCCGCATCGGCCTTGAAAAGCCGCTCGGCACCGACCTGCCGTCCAGCCGCGAGATCAACGACGCGGTTGCCAGCGTCTTCCCCGAAGCGCGTACCTTCCGGATCGACCATTATCTGGGCAAGGAAACTGTCCAGAACATCCTCGCGCTGCGCTTTGGCAACGCGCTGTTCGAGCCGATCTGGAATGCCGCTGGCATCGACCATGTCCAGATCACCGTCAGCGAGACGGTTGGGCTTGAGGGGCGCGCGGGCTATTATGACGATGTCGGCGCGCTGCGCGACATGGTCCAGAACCATATCCTTCAGCTGCTCGCGCTGATTGCGATGGAGCCCCCTGCCCGCTTCGACGGCACCGCAATCCGCGACGAGAAGGTCAAGGTGCTGCGCTCGCTGCGCCCGATTGCCGGGCAGGACGCCGCAAACCTGACCGTCACCGGTCAATATACCGGCGGCGCATCGACCGGAAAGATCGTCGCGGGCTATGCCGAGGAGCTGGAAAAGCCCTCAAAGACCGAGACCTTCGTCGCAATCAAGGCGCATGTCGACAATTGGCGCTGGCAGGGCGTCCCCTTCTACCTGCGCACCGGCAAGCGCATGACCGAGCGCCGCAGCGAGATCGTGGTCCAGTTCAAGCCGGTCCCGCACTCGATCTTCGCCGAACGCGGCGGCGTGCTTCAGTCAAACACGCTGATCATCCGCATCCAGCCGGAGGAATATGTCCGCCTGCTGGTGATGGCCAAGGAACCCGGCCTCGACCGCGAGGGCATCCGCCTGCGCGAAGTGCCGCTGAACCTCAGCCTCGACACCGAGTTCGCCGGCACCCGCCGCCGCATCGCCTATGAACGGCTGTTGCTTGACCTGATCGAGGGCGACCCCACCTTGTTCGTGCGCCGCGACGAGGTTGAGGCGCAATGGACCTGGATCGACGCGATCCGCGCCGGATGGGACATGGCCGACGTCAAGCCAAAGCCCTATGCATCAGGCACCTGGGGCCCATCCGCCGCCATCGCGCTGACCGAGCGCGACGGCGTGACCTGGAACGAATGACCCTCATACCGGATTAAAGTTTCCCCACTGGAGTAGTTGAACATGGCCGAAGAAATCGAATGGTGGGAGTATGAGGAAGCCAGCGAGTGGGCCGACGCCCTTGCCGGTGACATCGCCTTCATCATCGAAAGCGCGATCGACGCGCGCGGCGGTGCGGTGATCGCGCTGGCGGGCGGCAAGACCCCCGCCCCGGTCTATGAAAAGCTCGCCGCAGCAAAGCTCGACTGGAAGCGCGTGACGATCGTTCCGACCGACGACCGCATCGTCCCGCTCGGCGACCCGCTGTCCAACGTCACCGGTCTTGGCAAGGTGTTCATTCCCAAGGGCGCACGCGTCGTCCCACTGGTGAGCGAAAAGGCCGACGACTATAAGGCTGCTGGCCGCGCCGCCGATGCGCGCCTCGCCGACCATCATTTCCCGCTCGACCTGGTCCTGCTCGGCATGGGGACCGATGGCCACACCGCCTCAATCTTCCCCGGCCCCGATTTCGACGAAGCGCTGAACGGCCCGAAGGAACGCCGCGCGCTCGGCGTGATGCCCGACCCGCTGCCGCCCGAGGCCCCGGTCGCCCGCGTCACCCTGTCGTCCGCCGCCATCGCCAACGCCAAGTCGCTGATGATCGCGATCACCGGCGCTGAGAAGCGCAAGGTGCTCGAAGCCGCGATCAAGCAGGGCGCATCGAGCAGCTACCCGATCGGCCGCGTCCTCGCCGAGACCGAACTGCCGGTCGACGTGCATTGGCTTGAAGGATGACTCGACTCACATCCGTTTGTGCTGAGCTTGTCGAAGCACGGCCACCCGCACCCAGTGGGACGCAAGGCCCTTCGACAGGCTCAGGGCAAACGGCTGAAGGGCTGAAACCATGACCCATCTCCACCCCGAAATCGCCGCTGTCACCGATCGCGTGATCGAACGCTCGAAGGACCGCCGCGCCGCCTATCGCGACCTGATGACGCAGCAGCGCGAAGGCGGCGTCAGCCGCCGGGGCCTGGGCTGCGCCAACCTCGCCCATGCCTATGCCGGGACGGACGAGCAGCGCGACGCGATGAAGCCCGCGAACCGCATGAACATCGGCATCGTCACCGCCTATAACGACATGCTGTCGGCGCACGCGCCCTATTACCGCTATCCCGAACAGATGAAGATCTGGGCGCTCGAGGCGGGTGCCACGGCGCAGGTCGCGGGCGGCGTCCCCGCCATGTGCGACGGCGTGACCCAGGGCTATTCGGGCATGGAGCTGTCGCTGTTCAGCCGCGACACCATCGCGCTGTCGACCGCAGTCGCGCTCAGCCACAACACGTTTGAGGGTGCCGCTCTGCTCGGCATCTGCGACAAGATCGTCCCCGGCCTGCTGATGGGCGCGCTGCGCTTTGGCCATCTCCCGATGATCATGATCCCGGCTGGTCCGATGCGCACCGGCATCGCCAACAAGGAAAAGGCCCGCGTCCGCGAGCTTTATGCCGAGGGCAAGGCGAGCCGTGAGGAACTGCTCGAATCCGAAATCGCCGCCTATCACGGCAAGGGCACCTGCACCTTCTACGGCACCGCCAATTCCAACCAGATGATGATGGAAGCGATGGGCCTGCACGTCCCCGGCGCGTCGTTCATCAATCCGGGCACCAAGCTGCGTCAGGAACTGACCAAAGCGGCGGTGCAGCGCCTGCCCCAGATCGGGTGGGACGGCGATGACTACCGCCCGATCGGCGAGGTTGTCGACGAACGCGCGATCGTCAACGCGGCGATCGTGCTGCTCGCCACCGGCGGATCGACCAACCATCTGATCCACCTGCCCGCCATCGCGCGCGCGGCGGGCATCGTGATCGATTGGGAGGATTTCGACCGCCTCTCGCGCAGCGTCCCCCTCCTCGCCCGCGTCTATCCCAATGGCTCGGCGGATGTGAACGGGTTCGAGGATGCTGGCGGCCCGACCTTCGTGATCCGTGAGCTGCTCAAGGGCGGGATTCTCCACGGCGACACGCTCACCACCTTCGGCGACGGCCTCGACGCCTATGGCAAAAAGCCGGTGCTCGACGGCGAAGCGCTGGCCTGGGCCGATCACGAACCCCTTAGCGGCGATGACAGCATCGTGCGCACCCTCGACGCCCCCTTCTCGCCCGAGGGCGGCTTCCGCATCCTCTCCGGCAATCTCGGCCGCGCCTGCATCAAGGTCAGCGCGGTGGAGCGCGACCGCTGGACGATCGAAGCACCCTGCCGCGTATTCGAAACGCAGCAGGCGGTGCAGGACGCGTTCAAGGCCGGCGAGCTCGACCGCGACGTCGTCGTCGTCGTGCGCTTTCAGGGGCCGCGCGCCAACGGTATGCCCGAACTGCACAAGCTCACCCCGCCGCTCGGCGTGCTCCAGAACCGTCGCTTCCGCGTAGCGCTGGTCACCGACGGGCGCATGTCGGGCGCGAGCGGCAAGGTGCCCGCGGCGATCCATCTCTCGCCCGAGGCGCTGGGCGGCGGCCCGATCGGCAAGCTGCGCGATGGCGACATCGTGCGCGTCTGCGCCGAAACCGGCGACCTCACCGCGCTGGTCGATGCCGCCGAATGGGACGCGCGCGACCTCGCCGCCGCACCGCCCCCGGATCTGGGCAGCGGCCGCGAGTTGTTCGCGATGATGCGTCAGGGCGCGAGCGAAGCCGAAGCCGGCGGATCGGCAATGCTGGCTGCGGCTGGGTTGTGACATACCCGGCTGCCATAAATCCTAACACCGTCATCCCCGCGAAGGCGGGGATCCATTCTGGCTGCCGTTGCGAAAGCGCCTCAGCGTAAAAGCCAATGGATTCCCGCCTTCGCGGGAATGACGACCGAACTTGAGGGGAAACTGAGTGGAAGTCGTAGCGGTCGATATCGGCGGGACCCATGCCCGCTTCGCCATTGCCGAGGTCGAGAATGGCCGCGTCGTCGCGCTCGGCGATCCAGTCACGCAGAAGACCGCCGATCACGCCAGCTTCCAGCTCGCCTGGCAGGCATCGGCGCGTGAATTCGGCCGCCCGATGCCGCGTGCCGCCGCCATCGGCATCGCCTCGCCGATCAACGACCAGCTGATCAAACTCACCAACAATCCCTGGATCATCCGCCCGCCGCTGATCCACGAGCGGCTCGATGTCGACAGCTACAGCCTGATCAACGATTTCGGCGCGATCGGCCATGCCGTCGCCCAGCTGCCCGACAGCGATTTCGTCCATCTGTGCGGCCCAATGACAGCGTTGCCGGAAAGCGGGTCGATCACCGTGTGCGGCCCCGGCACCGGCCTTGGCGTCGCGCAGGTCTTCCGTCCCCCCAATGGCGGCTATCACGTTATCGCGACCGAAGGGGGCCATATGGATTTCGCCCCGCTCGACAGCATCGAGGACGCCTATGTCCGCCGCCTCCGCTCGACCTATACCCGCGTCTCGGCGGAGCGGATCGTGTCCGGTCCGGGCATCGTCCCGATCTACGAAACGCTGGCGCAGATCGAGGGCAAGGCGGTGCACAGCCTGTCCGACAAGGAAATCTGGACGCTGGCACTGGAGGGCAAGGACAGCCTCGCCGTCGCGGCGCTCGACCGTTTCTGCCTCAGCCTCGGCGCAGTCGCGGGCGACCTCGCGCTCGCGCATGGCCCGAGTGGCGTGGTGATCGCGGGCGGCCTCGGCTTCCGGCTCAAAGATCACCTGCTCGGCTCTGGATTTGCGCAGCGTTTCGTCGCAAAGGGGCGCTTCCAGGGGTTGATGTCCTCGATCCCCGTCAAGCTGATCACCCACCCCCAGCCCGGCCTCTACGGCGCGGCGGCGGCCTATGCGCAGGAGCATACGCAATGACGATCGAAACCATCATGCGCACCAGCGCGGTCATCCCCGTCCTCGTCATCGACGACGCGGCAACCGCCCGCCCGCTGGCCGAAGCGCTGGTCGCCGGTGGCCTCACGGTGCTCGAAGTCACGATGCGCACCCCCGCCGCACTCGACGCGATCCGCGAGATGAAGCAGGTCGAAGGCGCGATCGTCGGCGCGGGCACCGTCGTCAATCCGGACCAGTTCGCGCAAGTGATGGACGCCGGCGCAGAGTTCATCGTCTCCCCCGGCCTCACCGAGCGGCTGGGCAAGGTGATCGTCGAAAGCGGCGTGCCGTTCCTCCCCGGTATCGCCAATGCCGGCGACATCATGCGCGGCTATGACCTCGGCCTGCGCCACTTCAAATTCTTCCCGGCGGAAACCAGCGGCGGTCTGAAGGCGCTGAAAGCCCTCGCCGCCCCCTTCTACGAAGCCAAATTCTGCCCCACCGGCGGCATCACCCCCGCCACCGCCCCCGACTGGCTCGGCTTCGATCCCGTCCTGTGCGTCGGCGGCAGCTGGGTTACGCCGAAGGGCGCGAGCATGGCCGAAGTCGAAGCACTTGCGCGGGAGGCGGCGGGGATGCGGGGCTGATGATAGGCAGACGAGTGGGTTTCACTTGAGGTCACTGAGGCGAGCCTGCGCCTCAGCAACTGCTTTGTTCAGTTCGGCAATTTCTTGTTGAAGGATGGCCATTTCGGACGTCACCGCATTAGCGATGGGTCGCTTAAAAACGTAGCGCATGTGAACCGTCATGCGCTCGTTTCCTCCGAGCCCGAATCCCGTTGTATATGGAGCGGCATTCACCAACTCCCAACCGCGGGCTCCTCTCCGATCCAAATCCTGCTCGTCGATATCGTCGAGTACCATGTACTCCCACTTTTGAGCATGGTCCGCGTTCTGCTGGTTGAACAGTTTGCGATACCGCTGAGACGCGTCTGCCAAAAGCTCGCTAAGATCATCGATATGATTTTTAGCTGCTGTTAAAGCGCCGCGAGCTTCCTCTTTGGCGGCCGCGCGTTCCTCGCGCTCTTCAGAACTTCCAAAAATTCCCACTGCCGCCTTCCCCCTTGTGACGCGTCTACATCTCCCCCCGCGCCCGGCGCAGTGCATACCATTTCTGCACGTTCGCGTTGTGCTGCTCCAGCGTGTCAGCGAAGATGTGCCCGCCGGTGCCGTCCGCGACGAAGTAGAGCGCGTTGGTGGTTTCCGGGTTCAGCACCGCGTCGATGCTCGCGCGGCCCGGATTGGCGATCGGTCCCTCGGGCAGGCCCGCCATCGCATAGGTATTGTACCCGTTCTTCGCCTGCAGCTCGGAGCGCAGGATGCGGCGGCCGAGCGGCTTGCCCTTGGTCACCGGATAAATGACGGTCGGATCGGCTTGGAGCGGCATCCCGCGCTTCAGCCGGTTGGAATAGACCCCCGCGACCATCCGCCGCTCTTCGGGCTTGCTCGTTTCCTTCTCGACGATCGCGGCGAGGATCAGCGCTTCCTGCGGCGTGTTCACCGCGATGTTCGGCTTGCGACGCTCCCATGCCTCGGCAAGGTACTTGTCCATCGCATTCTGCATCCGGTCCAGCACCTGCTGCCGCGTATCGCCGCGATTATAGGCATAGCTGTCGGGCAGGATGCTGCCCTCGGCCGGCACCGCGACCTCGCCCTGCAACTGCTCGGCCGCCATCAGCCGCTCATGGACCATGATCGACGGCATCCCCTCCGGGATCATCACGAAGCGCTGGAGCGTACGCCCGCCCTGCAGCATCTTGAGCAGGTCGGACTGGCTGATCTTCGCCGGCACGCGATATTCGCCCGCCTGGATCGGCGTATCGTCGCCGAACACCCGTGCCATCCACAGGAACAGGTCCGCATCGCGGATCGCGCCCTGCTTCTCCAGCTCGCGCGCCGCAGTGGTCAGCGTCGATCCCTGCGCTACCATCAGGGTGGTGTTTTGCGCGGCGGGCCCGGGACCACCCCATAGCTGCGCCGCCCAGAATGCCGCACCAACCAGCGCGAGGATCAGGAGAACGCCGAAACAGCC
>CAZWZP010000042.1:0-18868 GCA_964638925.1 uncultured Stakelama sp.
GGATCGCTGCCGAACGTCCGCCCGCCGACTGCCGGGGTCGTTTCGGGCATCCGCACGTCGAGCAACGGCGCACAGTTCACATTCACCCCAACCTCGGCCAGCATCAGGCCCAGCGCCTGGCCGTTGGCCCGCGCCGCCTCGATCGCCGAAGACGGTGCAACCTCGTATAGCGCATCGAAGGCGGGGCCGGCGGGAAAGGCCGGCCATTCGGGCGGCGCCATCCGCGCCACGCGCCCGCCCTCCTGATCGATCAGGATCGGCACATCGTCGCGTCCGGACAGGGTGCGCAGACTGTCGGTCAGCGCGCGCATCTGCGCCCGGGTCTCGCAGTTGCGACCGAACAGGATATAGCCGAGCGGGTCGGCGTCGCGGAAAAACGCGGCTTCGTCGGCGGTAAGGACAGGGCCGGACAGGCCGAAAATGACAGGCTTCATGGCGCGGTTAGAACAGGCGCGACGGGAAGATTCCAGAGGCCAACCCAAAAAATCCTGCCCGTAACGTGAAGCAGCAGACAGCACTCCCTTTGCAGCGATGATCCCGGTGCCACTGCCGGCGTCGAACGGCTCGGCCGCGTCACTGCATTGAGGCGTCCGCAAAGCGCCGCCGTTAACCTTGTTGGCCAGGACGCGGAGGTCAGACCGTACGGTCGTGCTTGGCCAGTTCGACGCGGACGCGCAACTCAATCTCGCGCGCGATATCGGCGAGTGCGGGGTCGTCGGGCATCTCGAACGCCGCAGCCCATTGGGCGAGCGCGTCGAGCGCTTTGTCCTCCGGAACGCCCTTCACCCCGGCGGCGTGAAGCTGGTCGAGAATCTCGAGCCCGCGCGCGGATGGACGTGCCTCGCGCCGTCGTTTTTCCTGCGGGGTTTCCAATGCAGTGGCGGCGGCAAGCAGGACGTGGACCGTGGTCGACGCCTGCAATGTCGGGGCTGCCTGCTGCCCCTGTTTGGGAGCCTCCGGCATCCCCATCTTCGGGAGCGTCAGGCGCAAGGCGGCGTCGGACTTCGACAGTGCGCTCAGCACCATCTGGACCGGCATCGGGACGCCCGCGATACGCACTGCTTCTCTTCTCCGCGAAGACCGGAACGGCCTTTCCCTTTCTATAAGAAGATTAACGGGGTTCCGGAGACGATGGACAGGTTTATGCGCATTTTGACACTGCTGATGCTGGCGCTCGCGCTGGCGGTGCCCGGCACTGCGGCGGCGAACAGCACGCACCGGATCAAGGACATTGTCGATATCGAGAATGTCCGCCCCAACCAGCTGGTGGGATATGGCCTGGTCGTCGGGCTGGCCGGAACCGGCGATCGCACCCGCAACACGCCCTTCACCGAGGAATCGATGCAGGCGATGCTGGAGCGGATGGGCGTCAATGTGCGCGGGTCGCAGCTCAAGACGATGAACGTCGCCGCAGTCTCGATCACCGCAACGATGCCGCCCTTTGCGCGCGCCGGATCGCGCATCGACGTGACCGTCTCGGCGATCGGCGATTCAACCAGTCTGCAGGGCGGGACACTGATCGCCTCGTCGCTCCGCGCGCTCGACGGCGAGATCTACGCCGTCGCACAGGGGCAGGTTTCGGTATCCGGCTTCAAGGCGCAGGGCGCAGCGGCGAGCATCAGCCGCGGCGTCTCGACCTCTGCCCGCATCGCCGATGGCGCGATTATCGAGCGTGAGGTGCCATTCGCGCTCCGCAGCGCCACCAGCCTCAAGCTGGCGCTCAAGAATCCCGATTTCACCACGGCCAACATGATCGCAGGCACGATCAATTCGACCTTCGCCGGCACTGCCGAGGTGCTCGACCCGGCGACGGTCGAGCTGAAGCCCGGACCCGGCTTCCCCGGATCGGTGGTCGATCTGGTCGCGCGCATCGAGAATCTGCCCGTCCGCGTCGATCAGCCAGCCAAGGTGATCGTCAACGAAGCCTCCGGTACCGTCGTCATGGGCGCCAATGTCCGCATCAGCCCGGTCGCGATCGCGCAGGGCGGGCTTACGATCAGCGTCGCCGAAACGCCGCAGGTGTCGCAGCCCGCGCCGCTGTCGCAGGGCCAGACCCAGGTCGTGCCGCGCACACAGGTGACGGTCGATGACGGCACCGGCCGCTCGCTCGGCACGTTGGGCGGCGAAACGTCGCTCGCCTCGCTCGTTGCCGGCCTCAACGCGCTCGGCGTCAGCCCGCGCGACTTAATCACCATTCTTCAGGCCGTGAAGAGCGCCGGCGCGCTCCAGGCCGATATCGAGGTGCAATGATGAGCCCCCTCTCCACCCCCGCCGCCGCGACCACCGGTGCCGCGCCGACAATCCCAAGCCCCAAGAGCAAGGAAACCGCCCAGGCGTTCGAGGCGGTGTTCATCGGCCAGATGACTCAGCTGATGCTCGAAAGTGTCGAGGAGGGTGAGTTCTCCGGCGGGCATGGCGAACAGATGTTTCGGGGCGTGCTCGCCGAAAATCTCGGCACCGCCATCGCCGCCGCGGGCGGCATCGGCCTAGCGCCTGCGGTGATGGACCAGATCATCAAGCTTCAGGGGGGCAATCCCAATGCAAACTGACCTGCTCGACCTGTTCCGTTCGCTGGCGTCGATCAGCGAGGAAGAGACGCTGCTGCTCGCGCATGGTCGTCGCGGCGAAGTTGCCGAGCTGGTGCAGGCCAAGACCCGGCTGGTCGGCGCGATCGACACGGAAGTCGCGCGGCTCGATCGCACGCGCGCCGACTGGCGCAACGCACTCCCCGCCGACACCCGCGCGGAACTCGCGGAACTGGCCGCGCGGCTACGCGACATCTGCGCGGCGAATGGCGCTGCGCTCAAACGCCAGATCGACCTGTCGAACGAAATGATGGCGGAAATCGCCGCCGACGCCCGTCGTCGCCACGGCAGCGGTAGCGCAGCCTATGGCGCATCGGGCGCAATGGCCGGAGCCGGGGCGGCGGTGCCGATCTCGGTCAACGCCAGCTTTTGAAGCCGGGCCTGATCATCGCGCTGACGGTGCCGCTTGCGGTGCCGCTGATCGCAGCGGGCACACCGCCGCGCAAAGGCGCAATGCTGATTGTGCCGGTGCTCCCGGCGCGCCAGGCGGAGATGATCGGCTGGATCGCCCGCGCCGATGCCGGGCTGCTCGGCACCGGGCCGGTGCCCGGATCGCTGATGGTCATCGGCAACAGGGACGCCATCGTGCGGGAGAGCTGGCGCCACGGCGCGCTCGTCCTCGCTGCACGGCCACAGACTTGTACCGGAAGGGACGGATGGAATGAATGAGTTGACGCTGGACGGGATCCGCAAGGCGGGTCTGACGCTGGTGATGGCGGTGGCCTTCACCCTGTCGCTCGCGCTGCTCGGCGGAATGCTGGTGACCGGGGCCGACGGCTTCGTAAGCGTGTTGCTCGCGCTCGTCGCCTTGCTCGCTTACCCGACCTGGCTGTGGAGGACGGGGACGACCGATTCCACCGCGCGGATCGCCGCGAGCATGGCGGTCGTCGCAATCCCGGCGGTGATGCTGTTCGCTTTTCGCGGCATGGCTTGGCAGGTCGATCTGCATATGGCGTTCTTCGCCGCGCTCGCCATTACTGCAGTGCTGTGCGACTGGCGCGCGATCATTGGCGCGACGCTCGTCGTCGCGGTCCACCACCTCGTCCTCGGTATGGCGGTTCCCGACTGGGTGTTCCTTGGCGGATCGTCGTTCGCACGCATCCTGCTGCACGCCGCGATCCTGCTGGGCGAGGCGGGCGCGCTGGTCTTCATCTCCGCGCGGGTCGTCGCATTGCTCGATGCGATCACGCAAAAGGATGCCGCCCAACGCGCGACCGAGGCGGCAATCACTGCCGAACGCGAACTACGTATGCGCG
This sequence comes from uncultured Stakelama sp., assembly GCA_964638925.1. GTDB lineage: Bacteria > Pseudomonadota > Alphaproteobacteria > Sphingomonadales > Sphingomonadaceae > Sphingomonas. Next base: position 3,842 of record CAZWZP010000042.1, read on the forward strand.
AGCTGGAAAGCGCATCCACCGCACTCGCGCGCGGGCTGGAAGGGCTCAGCCGCGGCGAGCTGCACCACAGCATCACCGGCACGATGCCGAGCGGCTATGCGACGATTCAGGCGCACTTCAACCAGGCGATCGAGTCGCTGCGGATGCTGGTGCAGGCTGTGTCGAGCGGGGCGACCCAGCTCGACCGCAATTCGGCGCAAATCGCACATGCCGCCGAAGACCTTGCCACGCGCAGCGAACGCACCAGCGCGCGGATCGAGGAGGCCTCTGCTGCCATCACCCAGATCGACACGCGGCTGAGCAACGGCAACTCGACCGTGCGCGAGACCGTCGCGCGCGCCGATGAGGCGATCGACAGCGTTCGTCGCGGACGAGGCGTCACCGACGACGCCGTACTGCAGATGGAACAGGTCGCGGTGAGCGCCAAGGGCATCGACGATGTCATCGAGGGGCTCGACAAGATCGCGTTCCAGACCCGCGTCCTCGCGATGAACGCGGCCGTTGAGGCGGGCCGCGCGGGCGAGGCCGGGCGCGGCTTCGCCGTCGTCGCGGATCTGGTCGGCCAGCTCGCCATGCGTTCGGAAGAAGAGGCGAAGCGCGCCCGTGAACAGCTGACCTCGACCCAGGATCAGGTTGCGAACGCGGTCACCGCGATCGGGCAGGTCGATGGCGCGCTCAGTGGCATCGAACAGGTGGTCGAAGGCGTCCATCTGCTGCTAACCGGCATGGCCGAGGATTACGGCTTGCACGCCAGCGCGCTGAGCGAGGTCAGCTCGGCCTTCACCACGCTCAATGAGTTCACGCAGCAGAATGCGGCGATGGTCGAGGAAAGCAACGCCGCCGCCCGCGCCCTGTCGGACGAAGCCCGCGCGTTGGCGCGGCTGACCGAGCGCTTTGCGCTGGAAGACGACGTGCCGACGCTTCGCCACGCGGCCTGACCGGCTGGAGCACCAAAAAAAGGGGGCGTCCCGGTCGGGACGCCCCCTTTTTGTTTGGTGCGCGGCTGTGCAGTGTCAGCCGCCGCCCTTGCGGCCCAGCGCGGACTGCATCAGCCCCTGGCTCTTGCGATAGAGGCTGGTCATCGCGGCGAAATCTGCCTGAATCTGGCCCATTTTGAGCAGCTGATCTTCGAGCGTGACATTGTTGCCATCCGGCTTGGTCTCGCTCGTATTTGCGTCGAGCATCATGCTGCCGGCCGAGATCGGCGCGCGCGCACCCAGCGCCGCCATGCTCCCGGTGAGCTGTACCCGCGGCCGCGCGATTCCGGCGCTGCTGGTGCCGGTGTCGATCAGGTCGCTGAAGTCCGGCGCGCGCACGTCGCGGGCCTTGAAGCCCGGTGTTTCACTGTTCGCGATATTCTCGGAAATCACCCGCTGGCGTTCCGAGAGGTGCTTCATGTTGCGGGCAATCCCGCCGATCAGGTCGTTCATGGTATCAGAACCCTATGGACGTCGAGGGACCGGACGCGAGCCGGCTCAGCGCCGCCTGGTAGTTGGCGAGCTGCGCCTGTTCGCGCGCGGTACTTCCACCCTTTTTTCCACCCTCGACCATCGCGCGCTTGGTATCATCCCAATATAGCGAGCGATAACCGGTCTGGGACATGGACAGCGCGGATTTGAGCTTGGCCAGCGTTTCCTTGGCCGATTTGGTATCGGCAATCGACAAGGATGGGTTGAGGCCGAGGCCAAAGCTGCCGCCCGGCCGCACCCGTGGTCCGTTCTTGTCGATCGGGTCCATGCCCGACACGCGCGCAGCGGGAAGGCCGAGCTTTTCGAGCGCGTCGCGCCCCTCCGGGCCGGCGATAAACTCGATGTCGATCCCCGCCTTGGGCGACACGCGCAGCATCGAGCCGTCGTCCTTCTTTGGGGTGGTCACCAGCGCCTTCGAGCCGGTGATCTTGCGCACCTTGTCCGCGAGAGTAGCGAGGGTTTCGTCCTTTCCGATCGTGATGGTGCGGACCACGCCACCCGCGACGCGCATCTGAAAGCTGTCACCCGCGCGCAGGCTCGTGCCAGTCGTAAGCTTGAGCGATCCGTCCGGCGTTGCCAAGCCGCGGCTCAGGCCGAGCGCATCGACCTTGCTCGACCCGCCTTCCGATGCGGCGACCCGAACCGGTTCGGTGCGCAGCGTCGGCTGACCAAATTGGGTGATCTTTTCGATGCCGCCGTTCGCCGGGTCGATCCGCGCGACAAAGCCATCGGTCGGCCCGCTGCGCGTGCCGCCAAGGTCGCCGGTGGTGCGGCCGCCGACATAGAGCTTGCCGTTGGCGAAGGCGATGCTGTCGATCTGTTCGTTGCCTTCGGTGCCGAGATAAGTCACTGCCATGCCGCTGCCATCGGCGGCAAGCCGCGCGACGAAGCCGTCGCGACCGCCAGCGATGCCATTGACCTGACTGCCGGGAAGCGCCGACAGCGTGGTGCCGCCGATCGCGATCGACCCATCAGGCGAAATCGCGATGGCGCGTGCATCCGAATTCCCCAGATCGACCGATCCCAGCTCGATGGCGGGGTTGGTGGGATCGAGGAAGCGTAACTTCGAGGTCGCGCCCTCCTTGGTGATCGCGGCAAGGCGACCGTCGGCGGTCATCGCCATCGCCGTGATGCTTTCGTCGCCCACGCCGGGCAGCTTGACCCGCTGGGTCACCGCGCCGGTGCCACTGAGCCGCGCGACGAACGCGTCGCCGCCGCCCTGCCCGGCACGCCCGCCGACCAGGATCGCGCCGTCATCGGCAATGGCGATGCTGGTCGCGCGGTCTTCGCCGACCGAACGGATGCGGCTGGCGAACATCTCGTCGCCATTATTGCCATAGCGCGCGACGAGCATGTCGGAATCGGCGCTGGTTCCGTCGAAGCTGCCCGACACGGTGCCAGCCACAACGATGTCGCCATTTTGCGCGACGGTGACGGCAGCCCCAGACGCACTATCGGCGGCACCCAGAGCGCGCTGCCAGACGACATTGCCCAGGCTGTCCATCTTGGTCAGATAGAGATCCTGCGTCCCTGCGGCGCGCAGTTCGTCAAGATCGCCCGACGCGGTACCGACAATATAGGCAAAACCATCGGCATCGGTCGCAATGGCGTCGGTGGTGGTGGCCACCGCCTTGGTCGTCAGCCGGTCCTTGGCCTCGATCGTCGCCAGCGTCTTGTTGGTCATCGCGGCTTCGGGATCGTCGATGCGCAGCACGCGCGCAGCGGTCGGTGTCTCGAGGCCGGTACGACCGGTAGCGACGATCAGCGCGTCGGGCGCGTCGACCTGATCGAACGAAACCGTCTCCAGCCCCTGGCGATTGATCGCCATCGCCCAGCCATCTTTCTCGGTCTTTTTCGGCTCGAAATTCACCTTCCACTTGGGGGTCGGGTCGCCATTGGCATCGAGCACGACATCACCATTGGCATCGCGCATCGGGATGTTGCTGATCGCCGCATTGACCAGGTTGGCAATGCTGTCGAGCGTCGGCGGCTCGGGCAGCGAGCCGAGGTCGATCACGACGGTATCGACCGAACTGCCGCGCTCCAGCGTCACGCGAAATTGCTCGGTCCCCGACAATTGCGACAATACCTCGTCACGCTTCGCGACCACGCCCTTCCCGCTCACGCTGACGCTCAGCCGGTCGGTACCCGGCACGACAACCGCGCTGTCGGCGCGACGCACCGGCTGGCCGAAGGACATCTCCAGCTTGTCAGACGGGGCGGTGCCCAAATAGGTCTGGAGATCGGCCAGCCCCTTGGCGAAACTGGTACTGAGCTGTCCCCGCTCTGCTGCGGTCAGGCCGGGCTTGGCGGCGGTTTCGGCAAGGGTGTTTAACCGGTCGAGCGCTTTCCAGGTGGTGAAGGCAGTCTGAACGTCGGTGGGTAGCGCGCGGGTGCCGGTCAGCGGCTTGTCGATGATCGTCGCCAGGCGGCGGATCGCCGCAATCTGGTTCGAGATTGACCCGGCCGGCCCGGCCTCGCGCCAGGGCGGCGTGGTTTCGGGCAGGGTGAACTGGGCCTTGGCTTCGCGCACGGCCTTGCTCTCGATCGCCAGGCCGCCTGACGCCGAAAACCAGCTCGTATCGGCACCCAGCAGGGTCAGCCCTGCCAATCCCGAATTGATGTTCATCTTGCTGTCCTCACGCGACCGGGAACCCCCGTTCGTGTCCATAATAGGAGAGTCGTGCGCGATCCCGACGGGTTAACCACGAATAATGCAGGGGAACTAGACGATGATGATGACTCCGGTCGTGGAACCGCCAGAATTTAAGCGGTTGAACATGCGCGAGCGTGCCGCAGCGCTGATGCTGGCGCTGGGCCAGGAGCATGGCGCACCGATCTGGGAACAGCTGTCGATCGACGAGGTCAAGGAGCTGTCGCAGAGCATGTCGCAGCTCGGCCGGATCCCGTCGAACCTGGTCGAACATCTGCTCAACCAGTTCCAGGCCGAGATGTCGTCGATGACCTCGTGCCACGGCTCATACGAGACGACCGAACGGCTGCTTAACAGCGTTCTGGATTCCGACCGGGTCAAGGAGATCATGGAGGATATCCGTGGTCCTTCGGGCCGGACGATGTGGGACAAGCTGTCCAACGTCAACGAAGGCGTGCTGGCCGGCTATCTGCGCAACGAATATCCGCAGACGATCGCTGTGATCCTCTCAAAGCTCAAGTCGGACCATGCCGCGCGCGTGCTCGGCGCGCTCCCGCGCGACATCGCGGTCGATGTGGTCCAGCGGATGCTGCGCATGGAAACGGTGCAGAAGGAAGTGCTGGCGCAGGTCGAGGCGACGCTGAAGACCGAGTTCATGGCGAACTTCGCCCGTGCCCAGCGCCGTGACCCGCATGAGGCAATGGCCGAAATCTTCAACGCGATGGACCGATCGACCGAGGAAAGTATGCTATCCGCGCTCGACGCCCGCTCGCCCGATGCTGCCGATCGCATCCGTTCGCTCATGTTCACCTTCGAGGATCTCGGCGGCCTGCTCCCGGCATCGATCGCGGTCATCGTCCGCCAGGCCGACAAGCGCCAGATGGCGCTGGCGCTGAAGGGTGCCCCGGAGAATATCCGCTCGCTGTTCTTCTCGACCATGACCGAACGCTCGGCCAAGCTGCTGCGCGAGGACATGGCGTCAATGGGTCCGGTGCGCGCGCGCGATTGCGAAGAGGCGCAGACCGCGCTCGTCCGCCTTGCCAAGAACCTCGCCGATATGGGGCAGATCGTGCTGGTCGACCCCAAGAGCGACGACACGATGATCATCTGAGGTGCCACCCATGGATATGTCCTTCAGCACCAAGCCGTTCGGGTTCGACCGCGTGTTCACCGCGCGCGAGGTCAACCGCACCGTCGAGCATGACGACACGATCTCGCTGGTCATCAAGATCGAGTCGCTCGAGGACGAGCTGGCGCATCTGCGCAAGAACCAGAATGAGGAACTGGCACGGGCGCGCGCCGATGCGTTTCAGGCCGGGCTGGACGCCGCGCGTTCCGACCGCGAGACCGCTCTGCTCGCCGCGATGGACGCGCTCCATTCGGAGGTCGAGGGCATGGTCGAGGAGCGTGCTGGCTTCCGCGCCGATACTGCCCGTGAAGCTGCCGAGCTGGTGCTGACGGTGGCGCAGCATCTGGCCGGCCATCCGCTGCTCGCCTCACCCGCCCAGGCGATCGACGATGCAATCGGTCGTGCGCTGGCGCAGGTCGCACGCGGCACCGAACTGGTCGTCCGCGTCCATCCCGACATGGCAGAACAGATTGAGGAGCGGATCGCCGATCGTCAGGCGAATGACCGCCGCCGCCTGAACCTGCACGTCACCCATGACGCCTCGCTCGCTCCGGGCGATGCGCGGATCGAATGGGACGAAGGCGGGCTCACGCTGGACCGTGCGATGCGGGAGGAAGCAGTACTGCGCGAACTCAACAATCTTTTTCCGATCGACGACAGGCTGGCAGCGTGATCGTCTATACGTAAAATGTCGGACGGCTCGGCTCCCCTGCCCGGCCGCCTCCGCATTCGAACGCCCCCGGACTCCCCCGTCCGGGGGCGTTTTTTGCGTCCGGTCCAGCTGGGCTGGATCGGAGCGGGCCGACACCGCGTTTCGAACCACTCGGCAATTTTTTCCCACCGGCAAAACCTGCCGCCCGCCGCGCATCTATAAACGACCTGAGGGACATGCAGTCCCGGTTCGCTGATAGGGTGCCGCTTGGAGCAGGTTAAAGGGCTGATCGCGCAATTGGGGGCCAAACGGCTCATCATCATGGGCGGCGTCGCGGCATTGATCATGGCGGCGCTGGCGATGGTCGCGCTGCGTGGCGAGAACACCACCATGGGGTTCCTCTACACCGACCTCGACCCTTCGGCTGCCGCAGCGATTTCCGAGAAGCTCAAGTCGCAGAATATCCCCTTCCAGCTTTCCGCCGACGGCACCGCAGTGCTGGCGCCGGTCGACAAGCTTGCCGAGTTGCGCATGGCGATGGCCGGCGAGAAACTGGGCGGCAAGATCGGCTATGACGTTCTGGACCAGGAACAGCCATTCGGCGTCTCCGCCAGCCGCGCCAAGATGAACGAAACCCGCGCGATCGAGGGCGAACTCGTCCGCTCGATCCAGAGCCTTGACGCCGTGTCGGGCGCGCGCGTCCATATCGTCATGCCCGAGCGTGCGATGTTCGCCGCCGAGGCACGTCCTGCGACCGCATCGGTCACGGTCAAGACCAAGGGCCGCCTGCCCGCCGAGACGATTCAGGCGATCCGTTACCTCGTCTCCTCGGCAGTCCCAGAGCTGTCGCCCGAATCGGTGTCGATTGTCGACCAGTCGGGCGCATTGCTCGCCCGCGCTGGCGAACAGGGTGCGGCGGGCGGCGGGAGCGTCGACGAGCGCCAGGGGCAGATCGAAGCGAAGATGCGCGAGGAGATCATCGCGCTGCTCGAACCGATCGTCGGCCAGGGCAAGGTCCGCGCTGAAGTTGCCGCGCAGATCGACCGCGACGCGACGCGTGAGGAATCCAACGTCTACGATCCCGACAAGCAGGTGATCGCGCGCCAGGTGACGGTCGAAAGCGACGACCAGACCCGCGAGAATAGCGAGGAACAGGCAGTCACCGTCGGCAATCAGCTGCCCGAGGCGCAGCAGCAGCCGGTGGGTGCTGCAGGTGGCGAGACCCGCCAGCAGGCGCGCAAGGAAACATCGGAGGACGTGACCTATGCCAACAGCGCGACCCGCAGCGTCGTCACCCGCGAACCGGGCAAGCTGACCCGCCTGTCGGTCGCAGTCACGATCGATGGCGGCGCGGCGGGCCTGCCCGAGGCGCGCAAGCAGCAGCTCACCCGGCTGGTCGAAAATGCCGTGGGCATCGACACCGAACGCGGCGACAGCGTGGTGGTCGAGGCGCTGGCGTTTGCCGCCCCGGCCGAACCGGCCGATGCGCAGACTGCCTGGTACAGCTTCTTCACCTCGGACCAGGTCGTCGGACTGCTCAAGATTTTGCTGGTCGGCGCGATTGGCCTGATCGTGCTGCGGATGCTCCGCTCGCGCGCCAACAAGGAAGCCGCAGGCGATCCTGCCGGCCCGCCGATGCTACCGAGCGACAAGAATGCCGAGATGCTGGCAATCGCGCAGCAGGCCGCCGATGGCGATCCTGAAGCGCTCAAGCAGTTGGAGGCGATGCAGGGCACAAAGCCCGACGTCCCGCTGCTCGATCACGATGTCCAACTCAACAATGTCGATGGCCAGATCAAGGCGTCGCATCTGCGCAAGGTCGGCGACATGGTCGCCGGTAACGCGCCCGAGGCGACCGCAGTGATCCGTCAGTGGATGAATGCATGATGGAGACCCCGATGTCCGAACCCGGCGAACCGATCCCGAACTTCGAAAGCGGTGCGATGATCGAAACCGACACGCCGCCCTCGTTCGAGGAATTCGGTAGCGACGGCCATGTCCCCGAAGCTGGCAGCGGCGGATCGCTGTCTGCAGTCAACGAAGTTCCGGTGCGCGTGCAGGCGGTGCTCGGTCGCGCCCGCGTGCCCGTGGGCGAGCTGATCCGGATGAAATCCGGCATGGTGCTCGAACTCGACCGCCGCGTTGGCGAACCGGTCGATGTCTATGTCAACAACCGGCTGGTGGCGCGCGGCGAAGTGATGCTGGTCGATCACGCACTCGGCGTGACGCTCACCGAAATCGTGCGCCAGGACGGCTGATCATGCAGCTTCGTCTGATGATCATCGGTGCCAGCAGCGGCCCGTTCGGCGAGGCCGCACGGATGGCGCGCAGCCTGGGTGCCGAGGTGATGATCGCCGAAACCTCCACCGAAGCGCTCGCGCATCTGCGCGAGACTGGCGCGGGGCTGGTGATGATCGACGTCGACAGCGACGTGCCGAGCTTCATGCGCGCGTTGATCGCCGAGCGGTTCGCGGTCCCCGTGCTCGCCTGTGGCATCGACGCCCCGGCCGAGCGCGCGGTCGCGGCGATCCGCGCGGGAGCCCGCGACTATATCCCCCTGCCCCCCGACCGCGAGCTGATCGCCGCTGCGATCGCCCAGATGGCGCAGGCCGATTTCGCACCGATGGTGGGTGAAGACCCAGCCTGGCTCCGCGCGCTCGAATTCGCCCGCGCCATGGCCCCGGCGCACGCACCGATCCTGATCAGCGGCGAGCGCGGCACCGGCAAGGAGCGCGTCGCGCACGCCACCCATGCCGCATCGGGCCGCAACGGCTTCATCACCGTCGAATGTACCGGCGTTGCCGCCGAAGTGCTCGAATCCGAATTGTTCGGCCATGCTGCAGGCGCATTCGAGGGTGCGCTCGCGGGCCGGCGCGGCGCATTTGCGACCGCGACGGGCGGCACCTTGTTCTTGCGCGACATCGACCGGCTGCCCGCCGCGCTGCAGCTGCGCGTGCTGAAAGCAATGACCGCGCCCGGCGCGCCCAATGTCATCGCCAGCACCCGCCGCGACCTTGCGGCCTTGGTCGATACCGGACAGTTCCGCAGCGACCTGCTCGCCCGCTTCGCGCTCGCCACCGTCGTTCTGCCGCCACTGCGTGCGCGTGGCGGCGACATCCGCCTGCTCGCGGCGACCTTTGCCGCACGCTTCGCGGCGATGCAGTGCCTGCCCTCGCCACTGATCGACCCGGCGACCGAGACGTTGCTGACCAGCTATGACTGGCCGGGCAATGTCGCCGAGCTGCAGGATGCGATGCATCGCGCGGTCCTGCTCTCGCCCGATGGCTATATCGGGCCGGAGGCGATCGTGCTCGCCGACGGGTCGCGGCTTGCGCCGCTGGCTCCTGCGGCAGGCAAGCCGCTGATTGCATCATTCGTCGGCCAGACGGTCGAGGAGGTCGAGCGCCAGTTGATCCTCGAAACGCTCGAGCGCTGCCAGGGCAACCGCACCTCTGCCTCGCAGATCCTGGGCATTTCGGTCCGCACGATGCGCAACAAGCTCAAGGCCTTTGTCGAGGCCGGCATCGCCGTTGTCCCGGCAACCTGACGAAAGCTGAACCATGGACGCGATCTCTGTCTTTCTGACCCGTATCGGCGCGACGCGCGACATCGCGCTGGCGGTTGGGGTCATCGCGATCATCGGCATGTTGATTCTGCCGATGCCGGGCTGGCTGCTCGACCTGGGCTTGGCCCTGTCGATCACGTTGTCGGCGATGATCCTGATGACCGCTTTGTTCATCGAAAAGCCGCTGCAGCTGTCGTCCTTTCCGACAATCCTGCTGATCGCGACGATGTTGCGGCTAGGCCTCAACCTCGCCTCGACCCGCCTGATCCTCAGCCATGGCCATGAGGGACCGCACGCGGCGGGCGGGGTGATCGCGGCGTTCGGCGACTTTCTGATCGGCGGCCAGATGGTGATCGGCCTCACCATCTTCATCATCCTGATCGTCATCAACTTTGTCGTCATCACCAAGGGTGCAGGCCGCATCGCCGAAGTCGCTGCGCGCTTCAGCCTCGACGCGATGCCCGGCAAGCAGATGGCAATCGACGCCGATCTGTCGGCGGGCATGATCACCGAGGAACAGGCCCGCGCGCGCCGCACCGAAGTGGAAGCCGAAAGCGGCTTTTTCGGGTCGATGGACGGTGCGTCGAAATTCGTGAAGGGCGACGCGATCGCCGGCCTGTTGATCACCGCGATCAACGTGATCGTCGGGCTGATCATCGGCGTCGCGATCCACGGCGTCGATTTCAGCACTGCGTTTCAGAGCTACACCTTGCTCACTGTCGGCGACGGGCTGGTCAGCCAGATTCCGGCGCTGATCGTCTCGACCGCCGCCGGCCTGCTCGTGTCGAAGGGCAGCCAGGCGGGGAAGACCGGCGCGGCGCTGGGCGAACAGCTCGGCCGTTACCCGCAGGCGTTCGGCATGGTGTCGGTGTTGATGGGTCTGCTTGCGTTCATGCCGGGCCTGCCCTTCATTCCCTTCTTCGCCTTCTCGGCAGCCTCGGGCTACGCCGGCTGGTATCTCTCCAGAAAGGCCAAGGAACGCGCCCGCGTCGAAGCGCGGCAGGTTGAGGTTGCCGAGGCGGAAGCCGCTGCGGTGGTCGAGGAGCCGATCTCGCGCACGCTCGCGATCGACGCCGTGCGGATCGAGATCGGCTATGGCCTGCTCCCGATCATCAACGACGCGGCGCGCGAGCCGCGCCTCGACGATCAGGTCCGCGCGCTGCGCCGCCAGATGGCGACCGAGTACGGCTTCGTCCTCCCCTCGGTCCGCATCATCGACAATATGGCGCTGCAGGCGAACCAATATGTCATCTACATCAAGGAGACCGAGGCGGCGCGGGGCGACATCCGGCTCGATCGCCTGCTGGTCATCAATCCGGGCGACGGCCCGGCGGGCATTCCGGGCGAACCGACGCGCGAGCCGGTGTTCAACCTGCCGGCCCTTTGGATCGACCGCGAGCTGCGCGAGGAAGTCGGGCTTCCGTGGCCTGACCGTGGTCGATGCCGGCACGATCATCACCACGCACCTGACCGAACTGGTCAAGGACAATATCGCCGACATGCTGAGCTATACCGAGGTGCAGAAGCTGCTCAACGAGGTGCATACCGATTCGGCCAAGCTGGTCGCTGAGATCATCCCGGCGCGCATCTCGATCTCCGGCGTGCAGCGCATCCTCCAGAATCTGCTCGGCGAAGGCGTGTCGATCCGTGACGTGCCGACGATCCTGGAGGGGATCGCCGAAGCCGCGCCGATCACCACCAACCTCACCCAGATTACCGAACATGTCCGCGCGCGCCTCGCCCGGCAGATTTCTGCGACGCAGGCGCGCGACGGGGCGATCCCGATCCTGACGCTGTCGCCCGAATGGGACGCGGCGTTCGCCGAGAACATCATGGGGATGGGCGACGAGCGTCACCTCGCCATGCCGCCGTCGATGCTTCAGGGCTTCATCGCCGCAGTCCGCGACACCTATGACCGGATGGCGAACAGCGGGGAAATCCCGTGCCTGCTGACCAATCCGACGATCCGTCCGTTTGTACGCAGCGTGATCGAACGGGTGCGCCCGGCGACCGTGGTCCTGTCGCAGAACGAGATCCATGCCCGTGCCCGCGTGCGCGCACTCGGCACGATTGGTTAAGCCATGCGACCGAACGGCACCCCGCACCTCTATGAACCCTCTATGGTGCCGAACCTCCTGCCCTTTTCCGCGTCCGTGACAATCGGCGGTGGATCGACCCAGAATACTGCCGCGATCCCGCAGGGGCGACCTGGCTTTGCCGCGATGCTGGGGCTGGGCGCAACGCCGGTAACCCAGGGGTCGCCTAGCGCCGCATTTCCCGGGAGCCCCGTCACAGTCTCGATCATGCCGCCCAGCGCCACGCCGCTACTGGGCCTGACCGACGGTGCGCTGGCCCAGCCGGTTGAAGCCGCGCTTCCCGAGATGCTGAACATTGCCGGTTCGGCATTGGGGACCGACACGCTGACCGACGCCGCGCCGCAGCCGGACACTGGTCTGGTCATACCCGTAGCAGCACCTGCACCTGCACCTGCACCCGCCCCCATCGCCGCGCCGCTCCCGCCCGCGACGCCGACCGTCATTGCTCCGCCGCTCGATCCGGTCACGACCGCGCTGCCGAGGCCAAGCACGGCTGCCGCCCCCGCTTCCGCACCCGAGGGCGGGACCGTCACCCTGGTCGAAGGACCGCGCAAGGTCACCGATCCCGCTCCGATCCCCACCGAAACGACCGCGACCGTGGTCGATGCGCCAGACACCCCCGCACCGCCGGTCAAGCCGATCCCGGCACCCACCACCCATGGCGGCACGATCACCAGCGTCGATAGCCAGCGCAAGGCAATCGCGACCGCCCCCGAGGGCAATTCGGCCACGATCATCGCGCCGCCGCGCCAACCCGTCGATCCCGAGTCCGGGCCGCAGGGCGGATCGGTGACGATTGTAGAGCCCCCGCGCAAATCCGCTATTCCCGCTCCCGCCCCTTCCCGGCAAGGCGGATCGGAGCCGATCGCCCAACCCGTGCGCAAGCTTCTCGACGCCACCCCTGCGCCGAGCCCGGACAGCAGCACGGTGACCGTCGTCGATGGCCCCGACAAGGAACTCGATCCGGTTCCGGCGACCCCAACCGTGCCGACCGATGCCGCACAGGTACCGGTTCCCGTCCTGACCGACCCGGCTGCCCCGGTGATCGCGGCCGCCATCGAGCCATCGACACCCGCACCGCTTGAGGATGTCCCCACACCCCAAACTTCGTCGATCACGATTGCTGCCACCAGTCTGGCAATGCCTGCCCCGGCGACTGCCAATCCAACGCCGCCGCAGCCCGGTGCTGATGCCCCGTCGGCACCCGTCGCTGCGCCCCGCCCTGCCGAGACCATGCAACCGACTGAGCCCGTCGCCAGCGGGATTGCGATCGACGCGCCGGTCGATGACGGGGCATTCGACACCCTCGTCACCGCCGAGCCTGCATCGTCAGCCGAAGCCCTGCGCGCTTCCGGCGAGGCCGCCAGCGATGCAATGAGTCGCGAGGGTAATCGCCAATCGGCACAGCAGCCGCAACCGCCAGCACCGGCTCCCACATCGGTGGCGGTCGGAGCGACCCCGGCTTTCGCGCCGCTCGCCGCTCCCGCGCCTGCGGCTGCCCCCACCGCCAGTGACACCGCCGCCGAGCCGCGCGCCCGTGCGAGCGCGATCGGAGAGGATGTTGGCCTCGCGATCGTCCGCCATGCCGATACCGGTTCGGGCGACGTGCTCATCATCCGGCTCGACCCCGCCGAACTCGGCAAGATCGAAGTCCGGTTGCGCATGGACGAAGCACGCCAGCTGAGCGCCGAAGTGAGCGCCGATCAGCCCGCCACGCTAGACCTGCTGCGCCGCGATGCCGACAACCTGACCCGCGCGCTCAACGATGCCGGCTTCCGCGCCGACGATCAGAGCCTGCGCTTCGACAGCCGTGGCTTTGGCCAGAACGATCAGCAGGCGCAGCAGGGCCGCCGCGTCGTCAGCCGCGCCTATCTGCACGAGGACGACGCTGCGGCATCGTCCATCCCCTCCCCCGTCCAGGTCCGCAGCTCGGGCCGGGTCGATCTCGTCGCCTGAAGGAACCGATCATGGCCGTCGATGCCGCCACCGCAGCCAATAATGCGACCACCGCCAATGCCGGCAACGCCCTGGGCAAGCTCGCCGCTGACTCGACGATGTTCCTGAAGCTGCTGACCACGCAGATGCAGAATCAGGACCCGCTCGATCCGATGGACACATCGGAATATACCGCGCAGCTGGTCCAGTTTTCACAGGTCGAACAGTCGATCCAGCAGAATGCATCGCTCAAATCGATTCTGACCGCGCTGACTTCAGACAATCTCGTCGGCGCGGCGTCGGTGGTGGGCAAGGTTGCGAGCTTTGGCAGCGATCAGGCAGGCTTGAGCGCCAACAGCCCGGCGCAATGGACCTATGCGACCACCCGCCCGGCGGAGTCGGTCGTCGGTACGATCAAGAACGCATCGGGCGCAACGGTCCACACGATCAACCTGACCGGGTCGCAGGGCGAGCTGGTCTGGGACGGCACGCTGGCCAACGGCACCCGCGCGCCGGACGGCGCGTACAAGCTGGAGATCACCGCCAAGGATACCACCGGTGCTGGCGTGCCGGTGGCGATCTCCGCCCGCGGGCTGGTCAAGGAAGTCGCGCAGGACGCTTCGGGTTTGACCTTCCAGGTCAATGGCGTGTTCTACAATTCGGCAACGCTAATCCGCCTGACGCAATAGGCAGTCAGTCTCGGCGCTCCTCCAGCATCTTGATGATGCCCGAGAAATCCATGCCGGCATGGCCCGCGTCCGCGAACTGCGCATAGAGCTCGGCGGCGCGCGCACCCATCGGCGTGTCGGCATGGACGGTTTCCGCCGCCGCCATCGCCAGCTTCAGATCCTTGAGCATCAGCCCGACCGCGAAGCCGCCTTGATAGTCATTGTCGGCGGGCGATTTGGGGCCGACGCCGGGGAGCGGCGCGTAGCTGGTCATCGACCAGCTCTGCCCCGACGAAACCGAGCTAATATCGTAGAAGGTCTGCGGATCAAGCCCGAGCTTGCGTGCGAGCAGGAACGCCTCGCAGGTCGCGACCATCGTCGCGCCGAGCAGCATGTTGTTGCAGATCTTCGCGGCCTGTCCCGCGCCATTGCCGCCGGCATGGATCACCGCCTTGCCCATGTCGGACAGGAACAGTTCCGCGCGCTCGAACGCCGCATCGCTGCCGCCGACCATGAAAGTCAGAGTCCCCGCGCTCGCCGCCGCGATCCCGCCGGAGACGGGCGCGTCGACCGCCATCAGCCCCTTGAGCGCCGCCGCATCGGCGACGCGGCGCGCGGTATCTACGTCAATGGTCGAGCAATCGATCAGGATCGCGCCGGTATCCGCCGCACCGAACACGCTGTCGGCATAGACCTGTTCGACATGTTTGCCCGCCGGCAGCATGGTGATGACGGCCTCCGCGCCCTCCGCCGCCTCCGCCGCGCTCGCGACGGGCAGGCATCCGGCGGCCTTGGCGCGGGCGAGCGCGTCTTCGCTCAGGTCATAGGCGCGGACGTCATGCCCCGCCTTCGCCAGGTTC
>CAZWZP010000042.1:18896-21160 GCA_964638925.1 uncultured Stakelama sp.
ATAAATCCTACGCGGGCCATCATCATTCTCCCCTCCCGCGTGCGGGAGGGGCCGGGGGAGGGCCTGTCTTCCGCGAGCGGTGTGTTCTGATCTGGAGGGACAGGCCCTCCCCTAACCCCTCCCGCAAGCGGGAGGGGGACTTACTTCCCCGTCCAGTTCCCCGGACGCTTCTCGACAAACGCCGCCATGCCTTCCTTCTGGTCGGCGCTGCCGAACAGGCCGTGGAACAGGCGGCGCTCGAACTGCACGCCCTGTGCCAGGCCGGTTTCGAACGCGGCGTTGACCATTTCCTTGTTCGCCAACACCGCCAGCGGGGCCATCGCCGCAATCGTTGCGGCGGTCTTGAGCGCTTCGTCGAGCAGTTCGGCGGCGGGGACGATGCGGCTGACCAGGCCCGCCCGCTCCGCCTCTTCCGCGCCCATCATGCGGCCGGTCAGGCACATCTCCATCGCCTTGGCCTTGCCCACCGCGCGCGTCAGC
Source organism: uncultured Stakelama sp. (assembly GCA_964638925.1). Taxonomy (GTDB): domain Bacteria; phylum Pseudomonadota; class Alphaproteobacteria; order Sphingomonadales; family Sphingomonadaceae; genus Sphingomonas. The sequence goes on from CAZWZP010000042.1 coordinate 19,377, forward strand.
CGCTGCGACCCGCCCATGCCGGGGGCGACGGCGAGCTTGATTTCGGGCTGGCCGAACTTTGCAGTGTCGGCGGCGAGGATGAAGTCGCACATCATCGCCAGCTCGCACCCACCGCCGAGCGCGAAGCCCGAGACGGCGGCGATGATCGGTTTGCGCGTGCGGGTGAACTGGTCCCAGCCGGCGAAGAAATTATGGCCGTACATGTCGGCGAAACCCTGCGCCTGCATCTCCTTGATGTCCGCGCCCGCCGCGAACGCCTTTTCGCTGCCGGTCAGCACCGCGCAGCCCTGTGACGGGTCGGCGTCGAACGCGGCGAAGGCGGCGAGCAGGTCGGACAGCACTTCGCTGTTGAGGGCGTTGAGCGCCTGAGGGCGGTTGAGCGTCACCAGCGTGACGGCATCGCGCTGTTCGACGAGAATGGTGTTGTACTGGCTCACGAAACGCTCCGGAAGTTGACACTAGGTTGACACTGTCGCGCATGTCGTGGCGGTCGGGGCGCGCGCCGGAGTGTCGGCGCAGGCAGCCCGCATTCCGTGCTGACACAAATGCCGTGTTGTAGGAAAGCCCAAATCACGCCGGGGTCCATGCCGCGTCATCGGGCAGCGGCGCGAAGATCAGGTCGATCAGATGATCGCTCACCCCCTCGGGCGTGGCGGGATCCCAGCGCGGGTGGTTGTCCTTGTCGATGATGAGTGCGCGCACGCCTTCGATGAAGTCGTGACGCTGGACGACGCGGGTGGCGACCGCATATTCCTGTCGCATCTCATCCTCGAAGGTTGGCATGCTGCGGGCGTCGGCGAGCAGCTTTAGGCTGACCTTCATCGACTGGGGGGATTTGGCCGCGATGTCGGCGCGCTGCTGCATCGCCCATTCGCCCGGATCGGCTTCCAGCGCGGCGAGGATGTCTTCCAGGCGATCAGCGGCGAAGAGGCGCTCGATATCCTCGTAATGATCCATGATCGCCGGCCGGCCGGCGCCTCCGCCCTTGTCGTCAAGCCACTGTTCCAGGTCGCGTGGGTATTTGAGGATCAGCGCTTTCAGCAGTTCGAGACCTTCAGTCGCGACGAAATGCGTTGCAAGACCCAGGTCCAGGCATTCTCCCGGACCGGCGCGGTAGCCGGTCAGTGCCATATACTGGCCGACACGATGCGGGAGACGCGAGAGATACCAGCCCCCGCCGACATCGGGGAACAGACCGATCCCGGTTTCGGGCATCGCGAACCGGGTATTCTCGGTCGCGACGCGGAACTTCGCGGGCATGGCGAGCCCCACGCCGCCGCCCATCGTGATGCCGTCCATGAAGGCGACAATCGGCTTGGCGAAGGTGAACAGCGCGTGGTTCATCTGGTATTCGACCCGGAAGAACTCCCGCGCCGCCGCGCCATCGTCTGCGCCGCTGGTGGCGAGCATGCGGATGTCGCCGCCCGCACAGAAGCCGCGACCCTCGGCGTGATCGATCATCACCGCCTCGACCGACATATCGCTGCGCCACGCGGTCAGCGCGTCGAGGATCGCGGCGCACATGCCGGTGTTGAGCGCATGGATCGCCTTGGGCCGGTTGAGCCGGATGCGGCCGACCTTGCCTTCGACGGAGATCAGGACGTCGTCATTTGGTTCAGGGGTCATTGCCGGGTCAGTTCCCGTCCGACGATCATCCGCATCACCTGATTGGTCCCCTCCAGGATCGAATGGACGCGCAAGTCGCGCCAGAAGCGCTCGATCGGGTAATCCATGAGATAGCCATAGCCGCCATGCAGCTGCAGCGCGCGGTCGACCACGGCCGA
>CAZWZP010000043.1:0-16203 GCA_964638925.1 uncultured Stakelama sp.
GGTAAGCCGCGCCTGCTCAACGTCTTCGCCAGCTGGTGCGTGCGGTGCATCGCCGAGGCGCCGCAGCTGATGAAGCTCAAGGCCGCCGGGGTTCAGATCGACGCCGTGGCGATCGCCGACACCCCTGAGGCGGTTGCGACGTTCTTGTCGCGCCACGGCGACCCCTATGCCCGGATCGGCGATGATCGGCAACGCGCGGTGCAGATCGGCCTTGGCTCATCGGGCGTGCCCGAGACCTTCGTGATCGACGGGCAGGGGCGGATCGCGATGCAGCATATCGGCGATATCCGGGAGGATGATGTGCCGAAGCTGCTTGCGGCGCTGGAGGCGGCGCGATGAGTTTCATGCTCGCGATTGCGCTGGCCGCCGGTACGCCCGCCGATCTGGCCTATAACCAGCTGCCAGATGCGCGGCAGGAGGCGGCGGCCGCGGAACTGATGTTCGAGCTGCGCTGCCTGGTCTGTCAGGGCCAGTCGATCGCCGACAGCGACGTGTCGATGGCGGCGGACATGCGCCGCGTGGTGCGCCAGAAGATCGCGGCGGGGGAAAAGCCCGAGGATGTGCGCGCCTGGCTGATCGAACGCTATGGCAGCTATGTGACCTATGACCCGCCGCTGAGCTGGGCCACTGCGCCGTTGTGGTTGGCCCCGCTTTTGTTGCTCGCGTTGGGGCTGTGGGTCGCGCGGGGCAGTTTCCGCAGGAGGCGCGGCTGATGGGGTGGGTGATGCTGGCACTGATCGGTGCCGCCGCGTTCGGCCTGCTGGCGCTGTTTGGCGCGCCGCGCAACCTGTGGAGCTTTGGTGCGGCGGCGCTCATGCTCGGCGCAACCGGCTATGCGTTGCAGGCCAAGCCTGGGCTTGCCGGGACATCGGCGGCGAGCAAGAATGCCGTAATCGACGAAGAAGGCGTGGCGCGGATGCGCGAGCTGCGCGGGGCGATGTTCGGGCGGTTCACCTCGCTGGATACGGCCTTTTTCCCCGCCGATGCGCTGATCCGCACCGGCAATCCCGATAGCGCGGCGCGGATGATGCTGGGCGCTGTGCGCCAGCAGCCGCAAAATGCCGCGCTGTGGACGTGGCTCGGCATGACGCTGGTCGAGGCCGATCAGGGGACAATGTCGCCCGCCGCCAACCTTGCATTTCGTCGCGCGACCGTGCTCGCCCCACAGCATCCCGGGCCGTTCTTCTTCTACGGCATGGCGCAGGCGCGGGTGGGGCAGCCCGAGGCTGCAATTCCGTTGTTGCTGCGCGCCTTTCAGCTGACGCCGGAAGGTGCGGAGTATCGTGGCGACATTGCGGGTGCGCTGATCCGGGCGAGGATGCTGGCGGCGGTGCGTGCACAGGCAACTCAGCGCCCAGCTGAATAGGATCAGCGCGTAGCGGCCTTTTGTGCGAGTTGCGCTTCAACCAGCTGGATCGCCTTCTGCACCGCCGCCTCGATCGACAGAAAGCTGGTGTCGAGCACCGCAGCATCTGGGGCGGCGACCAAGGGAGCCTCGGTGCGCTTGCTGTCGCGCTCGTCGCGCGCGCGGATATCGGCAAGGACGCGGTCAAGGCTTACCCCCGACCCACCCTTGCGCAGCTCGGCATGGCGGCGGCGGGCGCGGATCATCGGGGTCGCCTTGACGAACAGCTTGGCGTCCGCGTCAGGGGCGATCACCGTGCCGATATCGCGCCCGTCGAGGATCGCGCCGGCCGGTTGCGCGGCAAAGCGCTTCTGGCGCTGGAGCAGGGCGGAACGGACCAGGGGGTGCGCCGACACGATCGAGGCGGCCTGCCCCACCTCATCAGTGCGCAGCCACTCGTCGGCGAGCAGCAGGTCGTCGAAACTGGTCGCTGCAACCGCGTCGGCCTCCTGGGTCGGGTCCTGCTCGTCGCGCAGGACGGTTGCGGCGACCGCGCGGTAGAGCAGGCCGGTGTCGAGATAGGGAAGCGCGAAGTGGCGCGCCAATGCGCGAGCGATGGTGCCTTTGCCCGATGCGGCGGGTCCGTCGACGGCAATGATCATGGCTGGTGGTCGGTCAGTCGGTCGAGGGTGGAGAAGAAGCCCGGATAGCTGGTCGCAACCGGGCTGGCATCGTCGATCGTGACGGCGTTGTGCGCGCCGAGTCCAGCCACGGCCATGCTCATCGCGATACGATGATCGAGTTTTGAGGCGATCTGTGCGCCGCCCGGCAGTAGCTCGCCGCCATTGCCATGGATGGCGAGGCCGTCCGCAAATTCTTCGAGGCGAACGCCATTGGGTTCGAGCGCAGCGACCATCGCCGCGATTCGATCCGATTCCTTGACGCGAAGCTCCTCGGCGCCGCGCGCGACCGTGCGACCGCTGGCGAAGGCGGCGGCGACGAACAGCACCGGGTACTCGTCGATCATGCTCGGCGCGAGATCGGGGGGCACCTCGATCGCGGTCAGCGGGGCGTGGCGGACCCGGAGGTCCGCAACCGGCTCGCCACCCACTTCGCGTGCGTTGAGTTCGGTGATGTCGGCACCCATCATCTTGAGCGCGGTGATGATACCGGTGCGCGTCGGGTTCATGCCAACATTGGCGATGACGATGTCCGACCCCGGCACGATCGACGCGGCGACCATCCAGAAGGCGGCGGACGACGGGTCGCCGGGTACGGTGATTTGCTGCGGCTTGAGTTCTGCCTCGCCGCGAATCGCGATAATCCGGCCCCCCGGGGTTTCCTCGACGGTCAGCTCTGCGCCAAAACCGCGCAGCATCCGCTCGCTATGGTCGCGTGTCGGGATCGGCTCGATCACGCGGGTGATGCCGGGGGTGTTGAGCCCGGCAAGCAATACCGCCGACTTGACCTGAGCCGAAGCTACGGGAAGCGTGTAGTCGATCGGCACGGCGGGGCAAAGGCCGCGCATGGTGAGCGGCAGGCGCCCGCCGGGGCTTGAGGTGAACTCGGCCCCCATGGCCGAGAGCGGGTCGATCACGCGCCCCATCGGGCGCTTCGAGAGCGACGGGTCCCCGGTGAAGGTGGCGGTGAGCGGGTGGCTGGCGACCAGCCCCATCAGCAGGCGGGTCGAGGTGCCCGAATTGCCCATCTCCAGCGCGGTCTGCGGCTGGAGCAATCCGCCGACGCCGACGCCCGCGACATGCCAGATGCCGTCTGAGTCGCGTTCGATCTGCGCGCCCATCGCCCGCATCGCCGCCGCAGTGGCGAGCACGTCCTCGCCCTCCAGCAGCCCTTCGATCCGGCTTTCGCCGACCGCGAGTCCGGCGAACATCAGCGAACGGTGGCTGATCGATTTGTCGCCGGGAACAGTGACGGTACCGCGCAACGGGCCGCGGGCGGAAATGGCGAGGGGAAGGGGAGAATGTGCGCTCATCGGCGGCGGCTTTGACAGGGGGCTTGCGCTATGGCAAGGCGCGCGCCACTTCCACGGGGACTAGTTTCCCGTCATCCCTGTAATTTCGAACAAAAAGGCATGGAACGCCACATGGTGAAGCCAGAATGGGGCACGAAGCGGAGCTGCCCGAAATGCGCAACCCGCTTTTACGATCTGACCAAGGATGAACCGGTCACCTGCATCAGCTGTGGCTATGCGTGGGAGCCGGAGCCGATCCTGAAGTCCAAGCAGCCGCTGCCGTTCGAGGCCGCCAAGGCCGATGTCGAAAAGGTCAAGAAGGACGATACCGATCTCGGCGACGAGGATCTGGACATCGACGAGGACGCCGAGGGTTCGCCCGACGATGACGTCGATCTGGGCGGTGACGACGACCTGGGCGTCGACACCGGCGATGCAGACGAAGAAACCTGAGAAAAAGCGGTTGCACACCGCGCGATGGCTGCTAAAGGCCATCGCCTTCCCGGAACGGATGGGGCCGTAGCTCAGCTGGGAGAGCGCTGCAATGGCATTGCAGAGGTCAGGGGTTCGATCCCCCTCGGCTCCACCATCCCTTCGGTAGAACGGGCCGGAACGCATTGCGTGTCCGGCCTTTTCTTTGCCCGCTGCACTTCGCCTGAGCGCTGGCACGAGTCCCGCATCGGTACAGCCGTTAACGATCCTTTAGGGATGGCCGAAAGAGTAAACGGGGCGTTAACTTCCGGCCATGCGACGCCAACTCATCCTGACCGGCACCAGCCGCAGCCACCCCTTCCGCGCCAACCTGCCACAGGTCCGTGCCGAAGTCCGCCGCCGCGAAGACGAGGGCGACCTCAAGCTCTTTGCGCTGAGCTTCACCGCATTTTTCGTCTGTATCTACACCTTCATCTTCTGAAGGCGGGCAAGGCTCAGTCGCAAGCGCGGTGCAGCTTGTGTGCGATCCAGGCTGAGATCACGGCCATGCCTGCGACGAACAGCAACTGATTCGACGGGCCGACACCCAGCGCGGTGATGCCGATGACCAGCAGTGCGCCCAGCACCATGCCGAACGCGTTGACGATGTTATTCGCCGCGACGGTGCGCGCGGTCTGATCCTTGGTCACGGTAGTGGTGAGAAACGCATAGAGCGGCACCACGAACATGCCACCCGCGATCGCGATCGCCATCAGCGTTACCAATACGATCCACGCCTGGGGCATCACGATGAAGGCCAGCATATCGTAGAGCTGGCCAGCCGGGGCAGGGATCCAGAAGCGCGATTCGAACGAGAAGGCGACGATGAACAGCGCCATCGCGATCACCGAAACGGGGGAATATTTCGCTGAAATCTCGCCCTTCAGCATGGCGTTGATGATGACGGACCCGATCGCAACGCCGACCGAGAAGGTGGCGATCATCAGGCTGGCGACCTCCTTGGTGGACGTCAGCACATTCTTGGCAAGCGGGGTAAAGATCACGATCAGCACCGCCCCCATCGTCCAGAAGAAGCTGATTGCGCAGATCGCCCAGAACAGGCGGGGGATGTGCATCGTGTTGCCGATCAGCCGCCACGAGGCAGTGAAGGGATTGAAATTCAGCTTGAGCTTCGCGCCCTGACGCGGTGCGGCAGGCACCATGCGGCCGGTGAACCAGCCGATCACGGCGACGATCAGCGTCAGCCAGCCCGCGGTCTCGATCGACACCCAGCCGGCAACAACGGTGCCAAGCAGGATCGAGAGATAGGTCGCCGCCTCGACCATCCCGGTGCCGCCGAGGATTTCGTCGTCCTTCAGATGCTGGGGCAGGATGGCATATTTGATCGGGCCGAAGAAGGTGGAGTGCGTGCCGAGCATCAGCACTGCGCCCAGCATCATGCCGACCCCGATCATCGGATATCCGAAATGCGCGACGATGATGCCGCACCCGCCGAAGAGCATGATCCCGATCTCGGCGGTCTTCACCAACCGGATGATCTGCGCCTTGTCATAGGTGTCGGCAAGCTGGCCAGACAAGGCGGAGAGCAAAACGAACGGGAGCAGCGCCGCGCCAGTGGCGAGCGCGTTGAACATGAACTCGGTCTCTGGATCGTTCAGCACCTGATAGGTGGCAAACAGGACCATCGCCGTCTTGAACAGATTGTCGTTGAACGCCCCCAGGAACTGCGTGACGAACAGGGGGAGAAACCGGCGCTCCTTGAGCAGACCGAGCGCGTTGTTCATATGCGTGGCGGGCCTTCGTCCGTCAAAACTGGCGCACGCATAGCCGGGGCGTGCGGGGCGCGGCAACCGCTATCACGTTTGGCAGGGGATGATCGCCGCGCCGCGCGGTGCTAGAGGCCGAATCATGCTGACGCTGCCCAATATTCTGACGCTGTCGCGAATCGTCACCGTGCCGCTGCTGGTCTTCTTCCTGTGGTGGCCACAGTGGCAGGCGGGCTATGCGCTCGGCTTCGCGACCTACTGCCTGATGGGGTTCACCGACTATTTCGACGGCTATCTCGCGCGCTCGCGCGGGACGGTGTCGAAGCTCGGCGTGTTCCTCGATCCGATCGCCGACAAGATCATGGTCGCCGCCGTCATCCTGATCCTCTGCGCCAAGGAGGTGATTCCCGGCATTCACATGATCGCGGCGCTGGTGATCCTGCTGCGCGAGATTGCGGTGTCCGGGTTGCGCGAATTTCTGGGCGGCATCCAAGTGTCGGTTCCGGTGTCCGCGCTGGCCAAGTGGAAGACCGCGCTGCAGCTGACCTCGCTTGGCGGGCTGATTCTGGCCGGCGCGCTGCCGAAATGGGCATGGGTGGGTGATGTGAGCCTGGCGATGCTGTGGGGCGCGGCGGCGCTTACGCTCATCACTGGATGGGACTATCTGCGCGTTGGCCTCAAGCACATGGACAGCTGATGCGGCTGCTCTATTTCGCCTGGGTCCGCGAGACGATCGGAGTGGGGGAGGAGGATGTCCAGCCGCCCGAGGCGGTGCGGACCGTAGCTGACCTGATCGACTGGCTGTGCGGATACAGCGACGCGCACGCGCAGGCCTTTGCCGAACCGGCGCGGCTGCGTGCTGCGGTTGACCAGAAATTCGTGCCGCTCGACAGTGCACTTGGCGACGCGCGTGAGGTGGCAATCTTTCCCCCGGTAACCGGCGGATGATTCGCGTCTCGGTCGATTCCGCGCCGATTGATGTCGGCATCGAGCTTGCCGGGATCGAGGAAACCGGGGCGGGCGCGATCGCCAGCTTCATCGGCGTGGTGCGCGGCGACGATGGTGTTACCTGTCTTGAACTCGAACATTATCCCGGGATGACCGAGGCGGTGCTGTGCGATCTGGCCGAACAGGCGATGACGCGCTGGGCGCTGATGTCGGCAGTCATCGTGCACCGGGTGGGGCCAATGGAGCCCGGCGAACGAATCGTGCTCGTCGCGACTGCGGCGGCACATCGCGGTGCGGCGCTGGAGGCGTGTACGTTCCTGATCGACCAGCTGAAGACCGAGGTGCCATTCTGGAAGCGCGAGCATCGCGGAGAGCGCGTGTCATGGGTCAATGCGCGCGCGGGCGACGCAGTGGCAGCAGCGCGCTGGGTCGGTTAGTCGGCGCTTGTCCCCGACTGCGCCAGCACTTCTGCCAATAGACGAAAATCCCGCTCCCGCGGGCTCGCCTTGCGCCACACCAGCGCGATGCGGCGCGAGGGGTTGTCGGCCTGTAGCGGGCGCGCGGTGATGTGAGTGTGGTCAAGGATGCCGGCGGTGATCGCCATTTCGGGCAGCATCGTGACGCCGAGGCCGTTATCGACCATCTGCACCATGGTGTGCAGCGAGGTCCCAAGCATCGTCGCCTCCGCGCGCAACTCGGGGCGGTTGCACGCCGCCAGTGCGTGATCCTTCAGGCAATGCCCGTCCTCGAGCAGCAGCAAACGCGTTTCGTCGATTTCGCTGGCGCTGATGCTTGCGTGATCTGGCTCATACTCGCCTTCTGGAAAGGCGACGAACAGCCGATCGTCGAACAAGGGCGCGGTTTCGACATCGCCGCAGGCATAGGGCAAAGCGAGCAACACGCAGTCGGTGCGTCCAGTGTGCAAGCTCTCGCAAGCAGCACCGCTTGGCTCCTCACGCAGGAATAGCTTGAGGTCCGGATAGCCGCGCCGCAACCGGGGGAGGATGCGGGGCAACAGGAAGGGGGCGATGGTCGGGATGACGCTCATCCGCATCTCGCCCGACAGCGGCCGCCCGGCGGCCCGGGCGAGGTCGGCCAGTTCATCCGCCTCCCGTAGTACGCGCCGGGCCTTGAACACGATCCGCTCGCCGAGCGGGGTGAAGCGGACGACTCGCCGGGTGCGCTCGACCAGCACCACGCCGATCAGCGTTTCCAGCTCGCGCAACCCAGCCGACAGCGTCGATTGCGTAACGAAGCTCGCCTCCGCCGCGCGACCGAAATGGCCATGATCCTTGAGCGCGACGAGATATTGAAGCTGCTTGAGCGTGGGAAGATAGGTCTGCGCCATTGATCGGTCCAAGCGATTGATGGCGCTGATATAAGTGAGTATCGCGATAACGCCACCCCCGCTTTCTACGGAGGTGGCGTCATGCGGGTCAGGCTGCCACGGCCTCGATCTCTTCGGCGGGGAGCCGGATGAGATGATCGAAAGCCGAGAGGCCGGCGGTCGCGCCTGCACCCATCGCGATCACAATCTGCTTGTAAGGGACGGTCGTCACGTCGCCTGCAGCGAAGACGCCCGCTACGCTCGTCTTTCCGTGCGCGTCAACCTCGATTTCGCCGCGCTGCGACAAAGCGAGTGTGTCCTTGAGCCATTCGGTGTTGGGGACGAGGCCGATCTGCACGAAGATGCCTTCGAGCGCGATGTCGTGCTCGACGCCCGTGTTGCGGTCCTTGTAGGTCAGGCCGGTCACCTTCTCCGCGCCATTGACGCGGGTCGTCAGCGCCGAGGTGATGACCTGGACGTTCGGCAGGCTGCCAAGCTTGCGCTGAAGCACCGCGTCGGCGCGCAGCTGGCTGTCATATTCGATCAGCGTGACATGGCCGACAATACCTGCAAGGTCGATCGCCGCCTCGACGCCCGAGTTGCCGCCGCCGATCACCGCGACGCGCTTGCCCTTAAACAGCGGACCGTCGCAATGCGGGCAATAAGCGACGCCCTTGTTGCGATATTCGTCCTCGCCGGGGACGCCCATCTGGCGCCAGCGCGCGCCCGTGGAGAGGATGACGGTCTTGGCCTTCAGGCTGGCACCATTGGCCAGCACGACCTCATGCAACCCGCCTTCGCGCGTCGCCGGGATCAGCTTTTCAGCGCGCTGGAGGTGCATCACGTCGACCTCATTGTCCTTGACGTGCGCTTCGAGCTGGGCGGCAAGCTTGGGACCTTCGGTATAGGGGACGGAGATGAAATTCTCGATGCCCATCGTGTCGAGCACCTGCCCGCCGAAGCGCTCGGCGGCGATGCCCACGCGTAGCCCCTTGCGCGCAGTATAGATCGCCGAGGCCGCGCCAGCGGGGCCGCCACCGACGATCAGCACGTCGAACGGCTCCTTCGCGGCAAGCTTCTCGGCGGCCTTGGCTTCCGCGCCGCTGTCGAGCTTGGCGACGATCTGCTCCAGCTCCATCCGGCCCGATCCGAACAATTCACCGTTCAGATAGACGGTGGGGACGGCGAGCACCTGGCGCGCATCGACCTCTTCCTTGAACAGCGCGCCGTCGATCGCGACGTGGCTGATCTTGGGGTTAAGCACCGCCATCAGGTTGAGCGCCTGAACCACGTCGGGGCAGTTCTGGCATGACAGCGAGAAATAGGTTTCGAAGTGGAGTTCGCCGTCGAGGCCCTTGACCGCTTCGATCACGTCCTGCGCCGCCTTGGACGGGTGGCCGCCCACCTGGAGCAGGGCGAGGACGAGGCTGGTGAATTCATGCCCCATCGGGATGCCGGCGAAACGCACGCCGATGTCGGTGCCGGCGCGGCGGATCATGAAGCTGGGGGTACGCTTGTCGTCATCCTTGCGGACGAGCGTAATCTTGCCGGACAGGTCGGCGATTTCGGTGAGCAGGGTTTCCAGTTCGCGCGACTTTGCGTCGTCACCAAGGCTCGCGACCAGTTCGACCGACTCGCGGATATGGACGAGATAGGCTTCGAGCTGCTGCTTGAGATGCGCGTCGAGCATGGGGAACTCCTTTATCTGAAATCAGAACGGCCCGGGGCATCGGGAGGTGTGCCCCGGGCCGTACTCGCGCCCGCCGGGATGGGGGAGGGGGCGGGCGCGAAGGGTCGCGTGGCTTAGATCTTGCCGACGAGGTCGAGCGACGGGGCGAGGGTGGTTTCGCCCTCTTCCCACTTGGCCGGGCAGACTTCACCCGGATGCGCCGCGATATATTGTGCCGCCTTGATCTTGCGGAGCAGCTCGGCGGCGTTGCGGCCGACGCCCTCGCTGGTGATCTCGACCAGCTGGATCACACCTTCAGGGTCGATCACGAAGGTGCCGCGATCGGCCAGACCCTGGCCTTCGCGCAGAACGTCGAAACTCTTCGACAGATTGTGGTTCTGGTCGCCCAGCATGTAATAGTTGATCTTGCCGATCGCGGGCGAGGTGTCGTGCCATGCCTTGTGGCTGAAATGCGTGTCGGTCGAAACCGAATACACCTCGACACCCATCTTCTGCAGGGTCGGGTAGATGTCGGCGAGATCCTCCAGCTCGGTCGGGCAGACGAAGGTGAAGTCGGCCGGATAGAAGAAGAACACTGCCCACTTGCCGCGCACGTCCGCGTCGGTGACCTCGACGAACTTGCCTTGTTTGAACGCGGTCGCCGTAAACGGCTTCAGTTCGCTACCGATGAGCGCCATGTTTCTGTTCTCCTGTGATTTGTGCAGTGCAGCTTGTGCGATGCGGCATATAGGGCGCATCGCGGCACAACCAAATTGGAAGAGTCGCTGTCGGTGATCGAACAAATCACTCAATTGAGTGATATTGATCGAGACTCAGGTGAGCGCGCGGTAGACGCTGTAGCTGCTCGTCACCGTGAGCACGACGCCGACGAGTATCAACAGGGTCTTGGTCGGAACCCGCTTGGCGAGGATCGCGCCGAACGGTGCCGCAAGCACGCCGCCGATCAACAGTCCCACCACGGCCTCGGTAAAGGCTGAAAAGCCGAGGTGGAAGATGAAGGTGATCGACACCGACAGGGTCAGAAAGAACTCAACGCTGTTGACCGTGCCGATCGTATAGCGCGGCTGAGTCCCCTGGATCAGCAAATTGCTCGTCACGACCGGTCCCCAGCCGCCGCCGCCCGCCGCGTCGAGAAAGCCGCCGACAAGGCCAAGCGGTTCAACGATCCGCGGCTCGCGATGATGCCGGGTCGGGAAGCTGACCCCGCGCCACAGCAGATAGACGCCGATCAGCGCGAGATAGGTCATCACGAATGGCCGCGTCACCGATGCGTCGAAGGTGCTGAGCAGATAGGCGCCGGTCACACCGCCGATCACGCCGGGAATCAGCAGGCGAAAGAACAGCTTCCACTTCACATTCTTGTGAATCGCGTGGCTGATCCCCGACACACCGGTGGTGAAACATTCGGCGAGGTGGACGCCGGCCGATGCGGTCGCGGGCGGGACGCCAAGGACGCTGACCAGCAGGGTGCTTGAGATCACGCCGAACGCCATGCCCAGCGCGCCATCGACAATCTGTGCAGCAAAGCCAACCGCAATGAACGGTAGCAGAGCCTGAAAATCGATCGCTTCAAACATCCGGTCACTTTCACGCGGGTTGGCCGCTTGCACTGACGGCTTGCCGCAATCCCTACAAGATACCTCGTGTTTAGCCCGGTCAAGGGGATTTGGCGGTCGCGCTGGAAATGCGCGTTGACGCATCCTAAATTGCGCTGAGTATAAAAGGGGCCGCACATGTTCGGACGTCTCGCCGCCTATCTCGACTCGATCCGCGCGCGTGATCCTGCGCCGCGGAGCCGGGCGGAGATCCTGTTGTATCCGGGCGTGTGGGCGCTGTTCTGGCACCGCGTCGCGCATCGGCTGTTCCGCGCGCGGCTGTTCTTTCTTGCGCGGGTGGTGAACCACGTCTCGCGCTGGCTGACCGCGATCGACATCCACCCCGGCGCGACGATCGGGCGAAATTTCTTCATCGACCACGGCTTTGTCGTGATCGGTGAGACCGCGCAGATCGGCGATAACGTCACGATCTACCAGTGCGTGACGCTTGGCGGGACCAGCCCGGACAATGGCGTTGCGGGCAAGCGGCATCCGACCCTGTCGGACGGCGTCATCATCGGATCGGGCGCGCAGGTGCTGGGGCCGATTACGGTTGGCGCGCGTGCGCGGGTCGGTGCCAATGCCGTGGTCACCAAGGACGTGCCTGAAGGTGCGGTGATGGTCGGCATTCCTGCGCGGCCCACCTTGGTCGAGGCGGAGGCGTGGAGCAAGAATTTCGCTCCCTATGGCACGCCGTGCAGCGAGCTGTACGACCCGGCAACGCAGAAACTGGAAATCATGCGCTGCGAGCTGGAAACGCTGCGCAAGCGACTGGACGAGTTGCTCAATGAGCGCGCCGCAGAAACCAAACCGGAGCAGCGCGACCGGGCGTGAACGCGAACATCACTCCGTTCCCGTCGCGCGGCACCCCGACTCAAGTGGGGTTCGACCGCGCCGAACTGGCCCGCATCCTCGACCTGTACGGTCGTATGGTCGCCGCCGGGCATTGGAAGGACTATGCGATCGACCTCGGTCGTGATGCTGCGGTGTTCGCGGCCTTTCGTCGGACGGCCGAACGCCCGGAGTTTCTCGTCGAGAAGCGCCCGGCGCTGCGCAATCGCCAAGGCATGTGGGCGCTAGTCAATGAGGCCGGCGCGGTGCTCAAGCGTGGGCACGAGCTTGGCCCAGTGCTCGCGCCGGTTGAGCGGCGCCTGATGAAGCTGGTCGAGGACTAAGCGCGTCAGGCGGTGAACCGCTTAGTGAATCCCTTCACATTGCCGAGTTCGGCCGGGTGCGCATCGACCCGCTCGACATTGGCCATGTTCGGTCCCTCGCGACAGCGATCGACAAAGGTGTCGAGCGCGACATCCTCGCCATCCGCCAGTATCTCGACCCGGCCGTCCTGAAGATTGCGCACCCAGCCGGTCACCCCGAGCTGGCGCGCGGTGCGCACCGCCCAGTCGCGATAGCCAACGCGCTGCACGCGCCCCTCGATCAGCAAACGCTGTGCCGTCATTCTGGTAATCCCCGCTTACACATGCGCCCACGCTGCGCACGTCGATTTCATAGTCCCGAGCGGGGCTCCGCGCCCAGTCCTCCCCGGCGCAGGCACGGGGCGGTTCGGCGCGGAATGCGGGGATCAGGCCGGGGTGAACGCGCCGCTTTCGTCCATCAAGTGCAGCACGCCATCGCTGATCGCGAAATAGGCGCCGTGGATCCTCAGCTTGCCCGCAGACTCACGGGTAGGAATGAAGGGGAAGGTGCGCAAATTGGCGATCGAGGTACGGACGGTCTCCAGCTCCATCTCGCGCGACGCTTCGGGGCCGTCACCATACTTGGCCTTCACCCGCGCGCGCGCGTCGTCGAGCAGGCTGACCCATGCATGGACGAAGCCGCCGTCGCCCGGCTCGGAATCCTGGAACATCTCGGTCAGGGCGGCATGTGCGCCGCCGCACATTCCGTGACCCATGACCACAATCTCCTCCACCTCCAGCTTGGTCACCGCGAATTCGAGCGCGGCGGAGACGCCGTGGCGGCCACCGTCATTCTCGAACGGCGGGACGAGGTTGGCGACATTGCGGACAACGAAGATTTCACCGGGCAGCGAGTCAAAGATCTGCGCAGGCTCGACCCGGCTGTCAGAGCAGGCGATGACCATCACCTTGGGGCTTTGCCCCTCCGCAAGCTGTGCCCAGCGTTCGCGCTGACGGCGATAATCGGCGGAGCGGAAGCGATGATAGCCATCGACGAGATCGGTGAAGTGAGTCATGCAGCCTCCCATTTTCCGGTTCCCATTGGCGCAGGCCGTAGGGGCTGGCAAGCGGGGCGATGGATCGCTATCTGCGCCGCATGAACGATCCGACTCCCGTCGCGCGCCCTGAGCGCCAGCGCAAGCCTGACTGGATCCGCGTCAAGGCGCCGACCTCCGCCGGCTTTGCCGCGACGCGCGCACTGATGCGCTCCAAAAGCCTTACCACGGTGTGCGAGGAAGCGGCCTGCCCTAACATCGGCGAGTGCTGGAGCAAGAAGCACGCGACGGTGATGATCCTGGGCGACACCTGCACGCGCGCCTGCGCCTTTTGCAACGTCAAGACCGGTATGCCGCGCGCGGTCGATCCGATGGAGCCCAACAACGTGGCCGATGCGGCCGTGCAGATGGGGCTGGAGCATATCGTCATCACCTCGGTCGATCGCGACGACCTGCCCGATGGCGGGGCGAAGCAGTTCGTCAAGGTGATCGAGGCGATCCGCAAGGCGTCGCCGACCACGACGATCGAGATCCTGACGCCCGACTTCCGCAACAAGCATGAGGCGGCGGTCGAGATGATCGTCGCGGCGCGGCCCGACGTCTATAACCACAATCTCGAGACCGTCCCGCGTCTCTATCCGACGATCCGCCCTGGCGCGCGCTATTATGCCTCGATCCGGCTGCTGGAACAGGTCAAGAAGCTCGACCCATCGATCTTCACCAAGTCGGGTATCATGCTGGGGCTGGGCGAGGAGCGGCTGGAGGTCCATCAGGTGATGGACGACATGCGCAGCGCCGATATCGATTTCCTGACCATGGGCCAGTATCTGCAGCCGACGCCGCGTCATGCCAAGGTGCAGGATTTCGTGACCCCGGCAGCGTTCGATGCCTATGCGGCGATTGCACGGGCGAAGGGGTTCCTGCTGGTCGCCTCCTCGCCGTTGACCCGGTCGAGCTATCATGCCGGCGACGACTTCGCGAAGATGAAGGCGGCACGCGACGCCAAGCTCGCAAAGGCGGTGGTGTCCGCCTGATGCCCCGTCATGCCGAGACCCGGCGGCTGCCCTACACGCCGGAACAGATGTACGACCTGGTCGCCGATGTCGGGCGCTATGCCGAGTTCCTGCCCTGGGTCAGCGCGGTTCGGGTCCGCTCGGACAGCGAGAGCGAGATGGTCGCGGACCTGATGGTCGGGTTCAAGGGGCTGCGTGAGACCTTTACCAGCCGGGTCCAGAAGCAGCGGCCGGAGCATATCCGGGTCGAGTATCTGGAAGGGCCGCTGAAGCACCTGCACAATGACTGGAAATTCCGGCCCGATGGCGAGGGTGGGGTGCTGGTCGATTTCGAGGTCGATTTCGCGTTCAAGAACCGCGTGTTCGAAATGCTGGCCGGGCAGGTATTCGATCGCGCGCTGCGGATGATGATCGGTGCGTTCGAGCAGCGCGCGGCGGCGCTTTACTCTGGCTCGGCAGGCAGCAGCAGTTCGAGCGCGCACAGCGCCGCCTGAAGCCGGACACCGCCGCGGCCAAGATCGCCGAAGTCGCGGGTGTCGGCGACGATGACCTCCGGGTCCGCTGCCTTTTCCGCGCGAGCGAAGACGACATGGCCGACCGGCTTCTTGTCGCTACCGCCACCGGGGCCGGCGACGCCGGTAATCGCGACGGCGACATCCGCGCCGCTCTGCTCCAGCGCGCCCTGGGCCATGCTCCAGGCGGTGGCGACCGAGACGGCGCCGAAGGTTTCGAGCACGTCGCGGCTGACCTTCAGCTGCTTGGTCTTGGCGGCATTGGAATAGGTGATGAAACCGGCGATCAGAATCTCCGACGAGCCGGGGATTTCGGTAATCGCGGCGCAGACCAGTCCGCCGGTGCAGCTTTCGGCGACGGCGACGGTGCGACCGGCGGCGCGGTTGGTTTCGACGACGCGGCGCGCGGCGTCGACCAGTTCGGCGGGGAGAATCGTGTCCATCATTTGGGGCGCGGCATAGGGCAAAGTGGAAGCTTTGGCCCGCCTTTTCGACGGTCGGCATCGAGCTGTGCCATTCCCACGAACACGCCCGCTAGATTCTTCGGCGGCAGCGGCGCGAGGTTGGCGACGATCTTGTCGAGTTTCGGGCAATCGGCGGGTTCGATCATCTGTCCGGCCAGCGGAACGATGATGACCTTGACTGCGGGCAGGACGAACATCGACCCAGCGATCGCCTGCATATCCGGTCCGAGCAGCTTGGCGATCCCGCTGCGTGCCGCCGGGAGGGCAGGGGCAACGCCGGACTGGAGTCGCGCGGCGAAGGCGGGGTTGTCGCGGCGGAGAAAGGCCGAGGCGGGGAGGGCGGTGCAGACCCGGCCCATCTCCGCCACCATGTCAGGCAGCAGCACCTGAAACATCGCTTCCGCCTCCCCATCGGTGAGACAAGGGCGCGGCTGGGCCTGGGCGCTCGAAGCGGCGAGGCCGGTCCAGAGCAGGGCGGTGGCAGCAAGGTGGCGGATACGCATGGACTTACTCCGTCAGCGGCCGCGATGCGGCGGCCCTATCAGGGGTTTGTAGAGGGTGGCAGCATAGCGGAGCCTGAACCGGCCCGCTTTATTCGGTCCTTTCCGGTACTCTGATGGTTGCAACGGCCTGTGCCGCAATGCCTTCGCCGCGGCCGGTGAAGCCGAGGCGTTCGGTGGTCGTGGCCTTGAGGCTGACCTTGCCGAGCGGCAGCTTGAGGATTTCGGCGATGCGCGCGCGGATCGTTTCGCGGTGGGGCCCGATCTTGGGCTCTTCGCAGATCAGCGTCAGGTCGATGAAGTCGATGATGCCGCCCTGGTCGCGGACAAGAGTTGCGGCGTGGTCGAGGAAGCGGTCGGACGCGGCACCGCGCCATTGCGGGTCGCTGGGCGGGAAATGCATCCCGATATCGCCCGCGCAAATCGTGCCGAGCAGCGCGTCGGTAATGGC
>CAZWZP010000043.1:16314-20328 GCA_964638925.1 uncultured Stakelama sp.
GTAGCCGATTGCGCTGCGGGAGATGAGGTTGGCGGCATGACGCGCCTCCGCAGCGGCGAAATCGGCGGGGTGGGTGATTTTTTCGAGCATCTGGTCTCCGGGGACGAGGCTGACGTCATGGCCCGCACGGCGCAGCATCTGGGCGTCGTCGGTGGCTTCTTCGCCGTCCGGCCAGGCGCGGTGGGCGGCGAGGATGGCGTCGAAGTGAAAGGCTTGCGGTGTCTGGATGCGGTTGAGGCCGGCGCGGGGGACGTTGTCGCCTAGTGTCTCGGCGCCTTTGGCTAGCGTGTCGGCGACGGGGAGGGCGGGGACTGCGCCGGGGGCGTGGTCGAGCGCGGCGAGCAGCGCGTCGATCACTGCGGCGGGGATGAAGGGGCGGGCAGCGTCGTGGATCAGGACGTGGGTGACGCCTTTGCCTTCGAGAGCCTCAAGCCCGGCGCGGACCGAGTCGCGGCGTTCGGCTCCGCCTTCGACGAAGCTGACGTTTTCGAGCTGTGTATCGCGGGCTTGATCCTGCTGGCCCTCGCCGATGACGATGATGGTTTGGGTTATTATCGGGTGGGAGGATAGTGCGGTAACGCTATGGGAAAGCATGGGCTTTCCACACAGTGGGGCGAACTGTTTAGGTACGGACCCGCCTGCGCGGATGCCTTTTCCGGCGGCGACGATGATGGCTGCGGTGGTCATGACGCGACGGTCCCGCGACTGCGGAGCGAGAGCGAAGCGACGGGTTTGGACGCGTTCGCGACGCTTGTGCGACATGGGCACGACCAGTGCGCGACCAGATCGCGCAGCGATGTGGCGGCGGCGCGACACTCACGCGACGGGATCACGCCAGTTGCGCCGACTTGCCGGGTGGATCGTACGAATTGCATTCGTTCTGACTAGCGATTGGGGGGCGTGTAGGAAAGCAAGAGAGCGGTGCCGGGCGGGGCACTCTTTTGTCGTGGAACGATCCCCCGTGCTGAAGCGTCCTCAATACAACCACCAACCAGAGAGGTATGCATGGATTTCCAGTTCAACAGCGACAATCGGATCGACGGCACCGACGCCATGGCGGACCAGACCGAGGCGCGGGTGCGCGAGCGGCTGGCACGGTTCGAGGGCCGGCTGACGCGGGTCGAGGTGCATGTGCGCGATATCGACGGGACGACCAACGGTGCCGAGGGTGTCGAAGCGGCGATCGAGGCGCGGCCGGCGGGAGGTCAGCCGGTGGCGGTGACCGACCGGGGCGCGAAGCCGGAGGCGGCGATCAATGGCGCGTTGAAAAAGCTGGTGATGCGATTGGATAGCGATTTCGGGAAGGCTGACCGGGTGCGGTGAGATGGCGGACTTCGGTTAGAAGAAGACCCTCCCCAACCCCTCCCGCAAGCGGGAGGGACAAATCGGCTCATTGCGGCGGTCAGCTCGGGGCGCTAGCTGCTCGTAACGTTTGATCAGTCGGGCGGCGGCAGATGTCGGTATGTTGGGGGACGAAATGAAGTTGCGCGCGTTGGGATTGGCACTTTGCCTGTGTCTGTTTGGAGGCGGCACCGCTTCGGCGCAGGATTATGCCGGTGCGATCTACAATGCGATGAAGGCGGTCGCGCATCAGGAGTGCCTGATCGGAAAGCCAAGCGAGGTCGATTTCACCGGGGGCGAGGCGTCTGGCCCAACGCGGGAATCGATGGCCCAGTATTGGAAGGCGGCTAGCGCAGCCGATTCAATCGATGTGGCCGATATTTTCCAGGCTAGCGGCAAGGCTGCCTGGCTGTTCAACGGTGCAGAAACGCAGGTTCGTTCGGGCAAGGTGACAGACGTGTTTGCCCGCGCGGCTGGGAGCGTTCTTG
Source organism: uncultured Stakelama sp. (assembly GCA_964638925.1). Lineage (GTDB taxonomy): Bacteria > Pseudomonadota > Alphaproteobacteria > Sphingomonadales > Sphingomonadaceae > Sphingomonas. The sequence continues at coordinate 18,144 of CAZWZP010000043.1, forward strand.
TCGAAGAGCCGCTCGCACTGGTGAGGGCGAAGCTGGGCGATACCGCGCGAGGGGTCTGGGAAGTCAGAAACCCGTCGGGTGAAGCGATTGGCTATTATCTGGTCGATTTTCGGCGCAGGTCGAATTGGAAGCCGTTGCGGCTGGAATTGATATCGGCGGCGAGCGGAGCGCCTGCAGTTCAGCCATATTGCTATATGCCCGGTGACATCGAAGCTGCCAAAGTACCTTTGTCGGAGCGACAGGTGGCAAAGATATCGAAGAAGGCCAAGCCCGCAGCGACCTGCACGCGGGGGGCGGACTGCGCCGAAAAATGGGTGCGGGCACGGCAGTGGGTGGCGGACAACAGCGCGTATCCGCTGATCCACTATACTGACACGGCGCTGATCACATCGGGTCCGGCCTATGCGAGCCTCGCCGTAGCCGTTGTGGTAACGCTCGATCCGCCCAACGCAGATAATCGCCAGGTCATTCGCTTTCGCGCCTGGTGTGGCAATTATTTCATGTGCTTCCCCAAACCCGGTACCGCACATGCGACCTTCGCTCAGATGCTGGCGGAGGATGCGCCGGTAACGGGCGACGTGAACTAGCCAGTGGAAAGCGACCTCCGTCGCTTGCATCCCCGCCCTTGCCGCTGTAGGCGCTCGTGCCTAAATTTCAGGCACAGATGACGATGTTGAACCCCATCCAGGTCGGGCCGGTGACGGTCGAGACGCCGGTGATTTTGGCGCCGATGACGGGCGTTACCGACCTGCCGTTCCGGCGGCTGGTGCGGCGCTATGGCTCGGGGCTGAATGTCACCGAGATGATCGCGAGCCAGGCGGCGATCCGCGAGACGCGGCAGTCGGTGCAGAAGGCGGCATGGGATCCGATCGAGGAGCCGGTGTCGATGCAGCTGGTCGGCTGTACCCCCTATGAAATGGCCGAGGCGGCGAAGCTGAACGAGGATCGCGGCGCGGCGATCATCGACATCAACATGGGCTGTCCGGTGCGCAAGGTGACCAATGGCGACGCTGGCTCGGCGCTGATGCGGGTGCCGGATCTTGCCGCCAAGCTGATTGAAGCGTGCGTCAAGGCCGTCAGCGTGCCGGTGACGGTCAAGATGCGCATGGGCTGGTGCCATGACAGCCTGAACGCGCCCGAGCTGGCGCGCGTCGCCGAAGAGCTGGGTGCGAAGATGGTGACGGTGCATGGCCGCACCCGCAACCAGATGTACAAGGGCAGCGCCGACTGGGCGTTCGTGCGCAAGGTCAAGGATGCGGTGTCGATCCCTGTCATCGTCAATGGCGATATCTGCACGGTCGCGGATGCACGCACCGCGCTAGAGCAATCGGGCGCGGATGGCGTGATGATAGGGCGTGGCGCTTACGGCAAGCCGTGGGTGCTGCGGCAGGTGATGGATGCGCTGTCCGGCAAGGGCGAGCGGGCAGACCCGGATATCGACGAGCAATATGCCCTGATTGCAGAGCATTACGCGATGATGCTCGATCATTATGGCGAGATGACCGGCGTCAATCTGATGCGCAAGCATATCGGCTGGTACACCAAGGGGCTGCCCGGATCGGCGGAGTTCCGCAACAAGGTGAACCAGGAGCCCAAGGCGGCGACGGTGCTGGGGATGCTCGACGAGTTCTACGCGCCGTTTCGCGGTATGCCTGCGCTTGGATCATGGCCGTCACGCGAAGCGGCCTGAGGCCGCCGCCGCAGCCGGGTGAGCCGGACCTGTCGGAGATTTTCGGCGGGCTGCCGTGCGCCGCATTGGTGCTCGACCCGCAGGATCGCGTGACCTGCGCCAATATGGCGTGCGAGCATCTGCTGAACCACAGCGAAAAGGCGATGCTGGGGCAGCGGCTCGAACGAATCTTCGCACTGCCCGAGGGCTATGCCGGGCGGCGCGACGGGCATGGCTTTGCCGCGTTCGATGTCGAGATTGAGCCGACCCGCTCGCCCCGCACGCGCGTCGATTTCATCGAGCAGCCGATTACCGAACATCCCGGCTGGCGCATCGTGACGCTGCATCAGGCACCGACCTCGCGCCGCCTGTCGGTGGGGGCGGATCGCAGCGCGGGGGCGCGCGCGGCGGTCGGCGCGGCGGCGATGCTGGCGCATGAGATCAAGAACCCGCTGTCGGGGATTCGCGGCGCGGCCCAGCTTCTGGCCGGGGATGACGATGCCGAAACGCGGGCCG
>CAZWZP010000043.1:20345-21042 GCA_964638925.1 uncultured Stakelama sp.
GACCCAGCTGATTACGACCGAGGTCGATCGCATCGCCGCGCTGATCGACCGGATGCAGGATTTCACCGATACGCGCCCGCCCAAGCTGGCCCCCCACAATATCTATCCGCTGCTGGATCATGCGCGGCGCGTTGCACTTGCTGGGTTTGCGCGCGGGATGGTGATCGAGGAGCGGTTCGATCCGTCGCTGCCCCCGGTGATGATGGACAAGGACGCATTTCTGCAGATCGCGATGAATCTGCTGAAGAATGCTGCGGAGGCGCTGCGCGATGTGCCCGATCCGAAGATCATCCTGTCCACGCAATACCGCCATGGCGTCGCGATGCGGCCGGGGCCGGATCAGCCGCGCCGCTGGCTGCCGATCGAGTTTTCGGTGACCGATAATGGCCCGGGTGCGCCGGCGGATATCGCCAGCCATTTGTTCGAGCCGTTCGTGTCGGGGAAGCCGGAGGGCAAAGGGCTGGGGCTTCCGCTGGTCGAGAAGCTGGTGCGCGATATGGGCGGGGTGGTCGAATATGCCCGCGCAGGCGATCCGGAGTTGACGGTGTTTCGGGTGAATTTGCCGAGGGCGGACGGGTGAGCGCTTCGATCCTCATCTGTGACGATGACGCCGCGATCCGCATGGTGGTGACGCAGGCGCTGCGGCGGGCCGGACATCGCGTGACGGCGGCGGCGTCGCTGGGCGAGCTGCGGCGCG
>CAZWZP010000044.1:0-6194 GCA_964638925.1 uncultured Stakelama sp.
GAAGATCGACGGCGAGCCGATGCCCGTCGAGGACCGCGGCCCGCCGCGCGATCGTCCTGAGCGCGGTGCGCCGGGCGGTGCAGGTGGTGCGGGCGGCCCGCAGCGTCAGCTGACCGGTGAGAAGGCGACCGGCACGGTCAAGTTCTTCAACGCGATGAAGGGCTTCGGCTTCATTCAGCGCGACGATGGCCAGCCCGATGCGTTCGTGCACATCAGCGCGGTCGAGCGCGCCGGTATGCCGACGCTCAACGAAGGCGACCGGCTCGAGTTCGAGCTGGAGGTTGATCGTCGCGGCAAATATGCTGCGGTGAACCTCACGCCCGGCTCGTAAGGACCATTCCCGTGATCCGGCTTGCCGGACGGGGGATCATCGCGGGGGCTGCCCTGGCCATTTTGGCTGCGGCAGCCCCTGTTGATTCGGGCCCCGTCGCTTCTGGCCCTAGCCCTGCCTCCGTCGCGCCCCAAACGACTGCGGCACCCGCCGAGGTGCCGGTCGAGGCGGCACGCGTCCTCGCCACCCATCCGCACGACAGCACCGCCTTTACCCAGGGGCTGTTCTTCGCCGATGGCGAATTGTTCGAAAGCACCGGCCAGCATGGCGAATCGGTGGTGCGCGCCGTGGATCTCGCCACTGGCAAGACGAAGCGTGAGGCGCGACTGCCGCGTGAGTATTTCGGTGAGGGCAGCACGGCATGGGGCGATACGATCGTCAGCCTGACGTGGAAGCACGGCAAGGGGTTCCGATGGGACCGCAAGACGCTGCGCAAGATCGGGGAGTTCAGCTACCCCGGCGAGGGTTGGGGGCTGACGCAGGACGGCAAGAGCCTGATCCTGAGCGACGGCACGCCCGAACTGCGCTTCCTCGATCCCGTCACCTTTACCGAGCAACGGCGGATCACCGTCACCTATCAGGGCCGCCCGATCCGGCGGCTCAACGAGCTGGAAGTTGTGCGCGGTGAGATCCTGGCGAATATCTGGCATCAGGATCTGATCGTGCGGATCGACCCGGCGAGCGGGGTGATCATCGGCGTGATCGACCTGCGCGACCTGGCCGCCGCAGTGCCAGTGACCGATTCCGAAGCGGTGCTCAACGGCATTGCCTATGACGACAAGACCGGGAAGCTCTATGTCACCGGCAAACACTGGCCTTCGTTGTTCGAGATCGCACTGCCGGCGCGTTAGTTTGGGTGCGGCGCCGGCCCGCTCCCCCACCCGGCCACCCATTCCAGAATATCCTGCCGATGGGTGGCCGGGTGGGGGAGCGGGCCGGTGCCGGTTCAGCGCAAGCTGAACAGAAATCCCCTCAGCGTGGCACGGCCCGAGCCCGCCACACCGCCAGCCAGTTGGTCGATCCGCGACACTCACCCATCCCGCGCGCCTCGGTCAGGCGGAAGCGGGTACCATCCCAGACATAGGTTTCCGCGCTGCCGCAGTCGCCGATGCCGCGGCCCTTGGCGTAGCTGCCCAGTTCCCCGGTCTTCGCGTCGAACCCGGCATTGACCAGCATCGGCGGACCGTCCCCGGTAAAACCGGGCGAGGAGTCGAAAGCAGCGACCTGCGCCTTGCCGCCACGCACCACATAGGGAACCGACGAGAAATTATACGCGCCCGCTCCGCATGGAATCAGCACGAGCGTCGCGCCGCCGCCCAGCGCATGACGATCGACATCGGGTCGCGACTCGCCCTCATAATTTTCGGCGCAGTCGGATTGGGTCCAGAGCTGGTCGAGCAGTGCAGCGGACAGGACCGCCGGCGTTCCAGAGGCGCGAACCGAGTCGATTACCGGCAGTGGCGGCGCAGCGGGAACCGCACTGGCAGGCTTCGCGCCCTTCGCGACCACCGCGCTTGCGGTCCCCGCCCTGCCCTGCTCCGCGTCGATAAAGCGCAACGATGCCGAGGAACCGGTGAGCGAGACGCGGCCCAGCACCTTGCCCGCTGCATCGCGGACGACCACCGTCTTGCCATTGGCCAGCGCCTCGACCAGCCGCAACGCCTCGCCGCCGCCGAACTTGTCCCCGCGCCACACTGCGGCGGCGCTGGCCGCTGGCGCACCCTCGACGTGAACGGTCACGCCGGCAGGCGCGTCATCGCCCATCAGCTCGACCGTCCAGCCGCCGGTCGGCCCGGCATCACGCGTGACCGCCATCTGCCAGCCCGACCAGTCGCCGCCCTCGGGCATCAGCGACGTCATCTCGCACCTTTTCACATTGTCACAGGCGACGACCCAGTCGCCGAACGTCTTCATCGGCCCCTGTTGCGGGGCGGCCTGGGCGAGCGCGAGTGCGGCGAGGATCAGCATGGCGTGCATCCTAGCGGTTCGCGCGGCGACGCGGTAGGAGGCGCGCAACGGTTTCGATGGAGATGATGATGAAGACGGTTGGCGTGATTGGTGCGGGCCAGATGGGGGCGGGCATCGCCCAGGTTTCGGCGCAGGCGGGCTATCGCGTGCTGCTGTCCGACATGGATGTCGAACGCGCCGAAAAGGGCAAGGCGGGGATCGCCAAGCAACTCGCCCGCGCGGTCGAGAAGGAAAAGATCACCGCCGATTCCCGCGACGCGGCGCTCGCAAACATCGAATGCGTCGGCGGCACCGATGCCTTCGCGCCGTGCGACCTCGTCATCGAAGCGGCGACCGAGCGTGAGGAGATCAAGCGCAGCATCTTCGCCAATGTCGGCAAGGTTCTGTCCGACACTGCGATCCTCGCCAGCAACACCTCGTCGATCCCGGTCACGCGGCGCGCGCAGGCCGCGCCCGATCCCGCGCGCTTTATGGGGGTGCATTTCTTCAATCCGGTGCCGGTGATGGGCCTGATCGAGCTGATCCGCGGCCTTGCCACCAGTGACGCGACGGTCGCTTCGGTTGAGGCGTTCGGCAAGACGCTGAACAAGCGGATCGTTCATGCCAATGATGCACCGGGCTTCATCGTCAACCGCGTGCTGATGCCGTTCCTCAACGAAGCGTGCTTCGCGGTCGGTGAGGGCGTGGCGACGATCCCCGACGTCGATGCGGCGATTCAGCTCGGCCTCAACCATCCGATGGGGCCGTTCACGCTGGCGGATTTCATCGGGCTCGATACCTGCCTCGAAATCACCCGCGTGCTGTTCGAAGGCACCGGCGACCCGAAGTTCCGCCCTGCCCCGCTGCTGATCAAATATGTCGAGGCGGGCTGGTACGGCCGCAAGACCGGTCGCGGCTTCTACGATTATTCGGGCGCGGAGCCCGTGCCGACGCGGTAATCGTCACGTGCGTTCAAATGGGTGCCGACCACTTCGAGCAAGTGCTGGAAGCTCTGGTCGGTTCCCTGCACGCCGAGCGCGATGTCGCCAAAGCCCATCCCCTTGTTCACGCCCGCCAGCCAGCCCAGCGTCGAACGGGCGGGATAGCGTCCTGGTTCGTCCAGCCACAGACAGAGAAATGGCTGGCCGCGAACCGTACGCGACTCGGCGCGGGCGATCGCGCTCCATGGGATCACCTGATCCGACCAGCGCCGCCACAGGATGCCGCGCGCGTCGATCTCCATTACCGGTTCCACGCGGAACAGCTGGCGAATGCCGATGACGGCAAATCCCGAAAACAGAAGAATCGCGCCCCAGCCAAAGGCGATAATCGCCGCAACCTCCTCGATCAGCACGATCCATACGCCGATGGCCACGAAGCCAAGTGACAGCGCCACCAGCAGCGATGTTTTCAACTTCGAGACATGGGCAATCAGCCGGTCCTGCATGACGTTACGGTAGCATCAACCCGGCCAGCGCCGCACTCATCAGGTTGGCGAGGCTGCCCGCAAGAAGTGCCTTCACCCCCAGCTTTGCGATTATCGGACGCTGATTTGGGGCGAGGCTGCCTGTCACAGCCATCTGGATTGCGATCGAGCTGAAATTGGCGAAGCCGCACAGCGCGAAGGTAACGATGGCGCGGCTACGATCAGACAGTGTGGTAAGGTTGCCCAAGTCGATAAAGGCGACGAATTCGTTCAGCACCACCTTGGTTCCGAACAGGCCACCGGCGACTTGCGCTTCCTCCCAAGGGATGTTGAGCAGGAACATGACCGGCGCAAATACCGCTCCGACGATGCCCTGAAAGCTGAGCTGCGAATATCCGAACCACCCGCCGACTGTGCCGAGCAGTCCGTTGGCGAGCGCGACAAGCGCCACGAATGCCAGCACCATCGCACCTACTGCGACCGCGAGTTTCACGCCGGTCTGCGCGCCCATCGCGGCAGCCATGATGATGTTGGCCGACTTCTCCTCTTCGACCACGGTCTCTACCGGCGTGACAGGTGGTTCTTCCAGCATCGCGCCTGGCCCCTTGGCACTGACCCTGTGCTCGGACAGCGCAACCTCGTCCAGCACTTCTACCGGAGCGGAATCGGGCATGATGATTTTGGCCATCAGGAGCCCGCCGGGTGCAGCCATGAACGACGCGGCGAGCAGATAGGGCAGGAATTCGTTACCCAGGAAGGTGGCATAGGCAGCCAGGATCGTTCCCGCGACGCCGGCCATGCCGACCGTCATGATTGCGAACAGTTGAGATGGTGTCAGGCTGGCCAGATACGGACGGATCACCAGCGGCGATTCGCTCTGCCCGACGAAGATGTTCGCGGCTGAGCAAAGCGATTCGACCTTGGAGATCCCGGTCACCTTCTCGATCGCGCCGCCGACCCAGCGCACGATCTGTTGCATGATACCGAGATGGTACAGGATCGAGATCAGGCTGGCGAAGAAAACGATGACGGGCAGCGCTGCGATCGCGAAGCTGTTTCCGCCGATCTCCGGTGACGCAAGCGGGCCGAACAGGAAATCGGTGCCGTTCTTGGCATAGCCGAGCAGGGCCGACACGCCGTCAGAAGCCGCGCGAATCGCGGCGCGACCGGCGGGGACGTAGAGGACGAGGAAGGCGATCCCCGCCTGCAACGCAAAGGCCGGGCCGACGACGCGCAACCGGATCGCACGCTTGTTCGAGGAGAGCAGGAAAGCGATTGCGAGAATCGCGACGATGCCGAGAATGCCGATCGGAAGATTGTTCAACTAAAGGACCCCTTCGTGCCGCGTCTGCGCGCAGCGTTCCGGGGTGGCACCATAGCGCGCGTTTCGATCACCGCTAGGTGCTTCCGTATCGCGTGAAACCGCGTTACGCAGCGCAATGACCACACCGGCCCCGCTGACGCGCTCGCTCTTCGTCCTTTCGATCTTCTATGGCGGCATGGTCTGCATCGCGGGCGTGCTGGGCAACAAGCAGGTGGCCCTGGGGCCGCTCGCGGTCGAGGCGGGGATCTTCGCCTTTCTGCTGCTGGTCGCGGTGTCGAGCGCGATTGCCGAACTGCACGGGCGCGCGACTGCAAATCAGCTGGTGCGGTTCGGCTTCATCCCGCTGCTCGCGTCGATGCTGCTGTCCTGGCTGGTGTGGGCGCTGCCCGCTTCGCCCAAGATGGGGCCGGAATATCGCGATGCGATCCAGCTGATCCTGGGGACGACCTGGCGCATTTGGGGCGCGGGCATCGTCGCCTATGGCGTGTCGCAGACGCTGAACGTCACCATTTTCAGCGCGATGCGCGGCGGCGAGGGCAGTAAGATGCTGTGGCTGCGCGCCGGCGTGGCAGGCATTCTCAGCCAGATCGTCGATACGTTGATCTTCATCACGCTCGCCTTTTACGGCGAATTTCCGATCGGCCCGCTGCTGGTCGGCCAGCTGATTTCGAAGATCGTGCTGTCGGCGCTGCTGGTGCCGGTGTTGATCTATGCCTTTGTCGCGCTCGGGCGGCGGCTGGACCGGGCGGGGTGACGCCCGCCCGTGCGGGTCACGCGCGCGCTTTGGTCCGCAGCGACTGGCAGTAGCCAATGGTGATCGCAAGGCCAGCGACGACCGCACCGCCGCCGACGAACACCGCCGTCTGGATCGGCAGCACCGCGAACGCCCCGGCATAGATCAGCCCGCTGACGACCAGCGACCAGCCGCCGACGCGATGAACCCTGCGCGCCAATTCGCTCGGCACGAAGCGCTTGGGCATCATGTTGCCGAACCAGGCGACCATCAGGCCGGTCGCACCCAGCACGATCCGCGTCACCGTGTCGGAATCGACGTGCCCCGCACTGCGCGCCGAACTGAGGCCCAACGCCAGCACGAGGATCCCGACGCCCCAGGCGAGGCTGACCTTGGTTTCGCTGTTCATCATGCATTCTCCTTGCCGGGTGCG
>CAZWZP010000044.1:6260-11847 GCA_964638925.1 uncultured Stakelama sp.
AGATGGTAAATGACCGACTTCCCCGCCTTTTCGGCGTGGACCAGGTCGGCGTCCTTCAGCACCGCGAAATGCGCCGACATGGTCGGTTTCGACACGTCGAACTGGTCGCTCAAGTCGCCCGCGCTCATCGGCCCCTTGCGCAGCAATTGCAGTACGCGACGGCGGGTGGGGTCGGATAAGGCTTTGAAGACTTGGCTCATGATTCGTCATTTAGCTAATTATCGAATTGAGTCAAGCCCAATCGCCCATGCATCGCTTTGCCAGCGGCGCAAGTCCCGCTAAGGGCGCGGCATGACCGATCACGCACCCGACCCCGCGATGCTGGCCAAGGCCGAGACGCTGACCGACGCGCTGCCCTATATGCAGCGTTACAAGGGCAAGACGTTCGTCGTGAAATATGGCGGGCACGCGATGGGCGATCCCGAGCTGGCGCGCGACTTTGCCGAGGATGTGGTGCTGCTCAAGGCGGTCGGGATCAACCCGGTCGTCGTCCACGGCGGCGGACCGCAGATCGGGTCGATGCTCAAGCGGCTCGGTGTCGAATCGCAGTTTGTCGGTGGGCTTCGCGTCACCGATGCCGAAACCGCGCGCATCGCCGAAATGGTGCTGGCCGGATCAATCAACAAGGAAATCGTCAGCTGGATCGGCGCGGCGGGCGGCAAGGCGCTGGGCATTTCGGGCAAGGATTCAGGCCTCGTCACCGCGCGCAAGGTGCAGCGCGATTCCGCCGATCCGCTGCAGGGCATCGAACGCCACGTCGATCTGGGCTTTGTCGGCGAGCCAGTCGCGGTGAATGCCGACGTGCTCACCACATTGTGCGACCAGGGCTTCATCCCGGTGATCGCGCCGATCGCACTGGGCGCGGACGGCCATACCTACAACATCAACGCCGACACCATGGCCGGCGCGATTGCCGGCGCGCTCGGCGCATCGCGCTTTTTCCTGCTGACCGATGTCCCCGGCGTGCTGGACAAGGACAAGCAGCTGCTGACCGATCTCGACCCCGGCCGGATCATGGCGCTGAAGGCCGATGGCACGATCAGCGGCGGGATGATCCCCAAGGTCGAGACCTGTGTCGCCGCAGTCGATGCCGGCGTGGACGCCGCCGTCATCCTCGACGGGCGCATCCCGCACGCGATGCTGCTCGAAATCTTCACCACGCAGGGCGCGGGCACCTTGGTTCACCGCTAAGGCGTATTACATTGTCAACACAGTTGCCGATAGCCGCCGCTTTCCTGTAAAAGCGCCAAAACTCCGGAGGCCCGATTGGACCCGTTTCTGAACATGCTCTTCGCGATCGTGCAGATCCTGCTCAACGTGTTGTGGTGGATCATCGTCATTCAGGCGGTGCTGTCGATCCTGATCTCGTTCAACGTGATCAACACCTATAATGATTTCGTCAGCTCACTTTGGCGCGGGTTGAACACCCTGACCGAGCCGATCTACCGCCCGATCCGCCGCATCCTGCCCGACACCGGCCCGATGGATTTCGCGCCGTTCGTGGTGCTGATCCTGATCGCGATCATCAACTATGCGGTGATCCCCAACCTGGCGGTCGCGCTCTCCAGCCCGGCCGTGTGAGCCAGCCTTGGCGGGAGGTGCCGCCGGGCCTGACCATCGCGGTACGCGCGACGCCGCGCGCGTCGAAGAGCGTGTTGCTGCCCGGCACTGCGGAACATTTCGCCGCGCGGATCGCCGCGCCGCCGGTCGAAGGCGCAGCCAATGCGGCGCTGATCGAGCTTGTCGCCAAGGCGTTCGGCGTGGCGAAGCGCAACGTGGCATTGATCGCAGGCGACACCGCGCGGGTGAAGCGGCTTTCGATTGCCGGCGATCCCAAGACGCTGGCGGGAATCGCCGCATCGCTCTATGGGGCGGGGCATGAGCGCTGAGATCATCGACGGCAAGGCATTCGCTGCCAATTTGCGTGCCCGGGTGGGCGAGGCTGCGGCAGCATTTGAGGAGCAGGCGGGCCGCAAGGCTGGCCTCGCGGTGGTGTTGGTCGGCGACGACCCCGCCTCCGCCGTCTATGTCCGCAGCAAGGGCAAGGCGACGGTCGCCGCCAATATGGCGAGCTTTGAACACCGCCTGCCCGCCGATACGACTCAGGACACGCTGATCGCGCTGGTGCAGCAGTTGAACGCCGATGCATCGGTCGATGGCATCCTCGTCCAATTGCCCCTGCCCCGCCATCTCGACGAGCAAGCGGTGGTCGCGGCGGTCGATCCCAACAAGGATGTCGACGGACTGACCCCGGTCAGCGCGGGTCGGCTGGCGCTCGGCATCGATGGACTGGTGCCGTGCACCCCGCTGGGCAGCTTGATGTTGTTGCAGGACCAGCTGGGCGACCTATCGGGCATGGACGCAATCGTGATCGGCCGCTCGATCCTGGTCGGCAAGCCGATGGCGGCATTGCTGACTGCTGCCAACTGCACCGTCACCCTCGCCCATTCGCGCACCCGCGACCTCGCCCATCATGTCAGCCGCGCGGATATCGTCGTCGCGGCGGTCGGGCGCGCGGGCTTCGTCAAGGGTGAGTGGCTAAAGCCCGGCGCGACCGTCATCGACGTGGGGATCAACCGCGTCGAGGGTACGCTGGTCGGCGATGTCGCGTTCGACAGCGCGGCCTCAGTCGCTGGCGCAATCACCCCGGTGCCGGGCGGCGTCGGGCCGATGACGATCGCCTGCCTGCTGCGCAACGCCCTCGTCGCGGCGTATCGCAACGAAGATATCGACTTCGACGCGAGCGTGCTGTGATCGCGCTTGCCCTGATCCTCGCGACGCAGGGCCAGAGCGCGGTCGATGCCGAGCGCGCGTTCAACCGCATGGCGCAGACGCAGGGGCAATGGGCCGCATTCCGCGCCTATGCCACCGACGACGCGATGATGTTCCTGCCCCAGCCGTCGAATGCGCAGGCGTTCCTGAAGGATCGCAAGGAACCGCCGATCGCTGTGCAATGGTGGCCGGCCGAAAGCTATGTCGCGTGCGACGGCACCACCGCCGTCAACACTGGCCCATGGGTGCGGCCCGGCGGGTCGGGTTATTTCACGACCGTCTGGCATCGGCAGAGCGATGGCGGGTGGAAATGGAGCTATGATGCGGGCGATGCGCTGGCGAGGCCGCGCGCGGTGCCCGAACAACCTCGTGTGCGCCGCGCTGCGTGCAGCGGCAAGCCTGTCCTGCCGACGGCTGCGTCGGGGCAGCGCATCGGCGGCGGAGCCTCGCCCGACGGGACATTGATCTGGCGCTGGGAAGTCGATGCCGATGGCGCGCGGCGCTTCACCGCATCGCTGTGGAACGGCCGCCGCCATGTGCCGGTGGTCACGGATCGCGTCGCCGCACCGGCCGCTTGATCGCACGGAAGCGCGCATTCGTCGCGCTGCAGCAATATTTCTACTTGTGACGTTGTATCATTGCACATAAGGGTTCGCGCAAATCCAGTTCAGGGAAATTGCGTAGCCATGAAATTCACCCCCCTCCTCCTCGCCACCAGCATCCTTGCCGCCCCCGCCTTTGCCCAGACCAGCGACCATGAGGCGCGCGACCGGTCGAGCCGCAACCCGGTGCATGGCGAGACGACTGAAGAGGTGGTTATCAGCGCGCCGGGTCTTGAGCGCCTCGACCTGCTGGCGGGTACATCGGTGGTGACCGGCGACGAGCTGGTGCGCGACATGCGCGGCCAGATCGGCGAATCGCTGACCCAGGTGCCGGGCGTGTCGGCCACCTCGTTCAGCCCGGGTGCGTCGCGCCCGGTGCTGCGCGGTTTTCAGGGCGAGCGCGTGCGCGTGCTGACCGACGGCCTCGGCACGCTCGACGTCTCGAATACCTCGACTGACCACGCCGTGTCGATCGAGCCGCTGACGGCGGAGCGCATCGAAGTGCTGCGCGGCCCCGCCGTGCTCCTGTTCGGCAGCCAGGCGATCGGCGGCGCGGTCAACGTCCTCGACCGCCGCATCCCGCGCGCGGTGCCGGAGAATGGCTTCCATGTCGACGCGATCGGTGCCTATGGCTCGGCTGCGGACGAGCGCGGCGGCGGCGCAGCGGTGGACTTCGCGATCACCCCGCAGATCGTCGCGCATATCGACGGCAGCTATCGCAAGAGCGACGATCTGCGCGTCGGCGGCTATGTGCTGAGTGACCCGCTGCGCGCCGAACAGCTCGAAATCGCCGAGGAAGAGGCCGACGAAGGCCATCTGGAGGAAGCCGCCGAAGCACTGGAGAACGCCAACCGCCGCGGTCGCCTGCCCAATAGCGGCACGCGTACTTATACGCTGGGCGGCGGACTCGCGCTGATCAACGATGGCGGAAGCCTGGGCTTTTCCGCAGGCTATTACGATACGCGCTACGGCGTGCCGGCGCGTCCGGGTGCTGCGCATCATCATCATGACGATGAAGATGAGGATCATGACGAACATGAACATGGCGAGGCACCGGTCACGATCGCACTGAAGCAGTTCCGCGCCGACATCCGGGGTGAGGTCAAGATCGGCGGCTTCATCGACGCGCTGCGTGTCCGCGCCGGCTATTCCGATTACGAACATACCGAGTTCGAAGGCGACGAGGTCGGCACCGTGTTCAATGCCGAAGGGTTTGAGGGCCGGCTCGAACTGGTCCAGGCCAATCGCAACGGCTGGCGCGGTGTGACCGGGTTCCAAGGCTTCACGCGCAATTTCGCTGCGGTCGGCGAAGAGGCGTTTGTGCCGGAGAACGTCACCGACCAGTACGGTTTCTTCACCTTGCAGGAAGTCGATCTGGGCGCGATCGGGATCGAGGGCGCGCTGCGCTACGAACACACCCGCGTCCGCTCGAACAGTGTGAAGCTCGATCTGGACGAGGACGGCCCGACCGGCGCGTTCGATCGCCGATTTGACGCCTTTTCGGGCGCAATCGGCCTGTCCTATTCGGTCACGCCGTCGGTCAAGATCGGCGTCAACGCCTCACGCGCCGTTCGTGCGCCGTCGGCCGAAGAGCTGTTCTCCAACGGCCCGCACGTCGCGACCCAGGCCTATGAAGTCGGCAACCCCAATTTCCGCACCGAAAAGAGCTGGGGCGGCGAAGTCTATGCGCGCGGCACCGCCGGGCCGCTGCGCTTCCAGATCGCCGGCTATGCCAACTGGTTCGACGATTATATCTATGAGGTCGCGACCGGCGACGAGATCGACGAGCTGCCGGTGTTCCAGTTCCTGCAGTCCGACGCCCGCTATCTGGGCGTCGAGGGTGAGGTGTCGACGACCTTCATCGACGGCGGCGAGGGCGGCTTCTCGCTCGGCGGCAATCTGGTCGCCGACTATGTCAATGCACGGCTGGGCGATGGCAGCGCGGTGCCGCGTATCCCGCCCTTCCGCGTGCTCGCCGGCATCGACGCCAGCAAGGGCGCATTTGGCGGCCGGGTCGAGGTCGAACATGCGATCCGTCAGACCCGCGTCGCCGCGTTCGAGACCGAAACCCCGGCCTTCACGCTGGTCAATGCCTCGCTCACCTGGCACCCGCTGGGCGAGAAGCGCGAGACGGCGATCATCCTGTCGGCCAACAACATCTTCGACGTCGATGCGCGCCGCCACGCCAGCTTCACCAAGGATTTCGTGCCGCT
>CAZWZP010000044.1:11988-13952 GCA_964638925.1 uncultured Stakelama sp.
GGGGGAGCGGGCCGGTGCCGCAACCCTTCAAAGACTCGGCAGCTTCCAGTCGATCGCGCCGCGCCCGTTCGCTTCCAAAAACGCATTCGCCTGCGAGAACGGCCGCGAGCCGAAAAATCCGCCATGCGCCGACAGCGGCGAGGGGTGGACCGATTTCAGCACCAGATGGCGCGGATCGACCGACGCGGCCTTTTTCTGCGCATGGCTGCCCCACAGCATGAACACCACCGGGTCGGGCAGTGCATTGACGTGCGCCACCACCGCATCGGTGAACCGCTCCCACCCGCGCCCCTTGTGCGACGCCGCCAGCCCCATCTCCACCGTCAGACAATTGTTGAGCAGCAGCACGCCCTGCTTTGCCCAATGCTCCAGAAAGCCATGGCCCGGCGGGTCGATGCCAAGGTCGCTCTTAAGCTCCTTGTAGATGTTGACCAGGCTCGGCGGCACCTTCACCCCCGGCTGGACCGAGAAGCACAGGCCATGCGCCTGTCCGTCACCATGATAGGGGTCCTGCCCCAGGATCACGACCCGGACGCTTTCGGGCGGGGTCAGGTCGAGCGCGCGAAACCAGTCGGCGCTCCTGGGAAAGATGCGCTTCCCCGCCGCCTTTTCAGCCAGCAGGAATGCGCGCAGATCGGCCATGTAGGGGCTGTCGAACTCGCTCTGGAGCGGGGCGAGCCAGCTTGGATGCAGCTTTACGGTCATGGCAGGGGACTGGGCGAATCCGGCCACCTGTGTCAATCGAGCGTGATGCATATGACCCACGCCGCCAACGCCCCCGCCGCGCCGGAAATCAGCTTCGACCAGTTCCTCGCGGTCGATATCCGCATCGGCACGATCATCGCCGCCGAGCCCTTCCCGGAGGCGCGCAAGCCCGCGTTCAAGCTGACCATCGACTTCGGCCCCGCGATCGGGATCAAACGTTCCTCGGCACAAATCACCGAACATTATGCGCTGGACGAGCTACGCGGACGTCAGGTCGCGGCGGTCGTCAACTTCCCCCCGCGCCAGATCGGCCCGATGATGTCGGAAGTGCTGACGCTCGGCTTCCCCGATGCGGACGGAAATGTCGTGCTGTTCCACCCCAGCGTGCCGGTGCCGAATGGCGGGCGACTATTTTAACGGCTTTCTTCCCGCAATACGGGGAGGATTTTATCCACTGCCTACCGACACGCGCGCCACCCCATCGCGCCGCGCTGCGCCTGATCGAAATGGAAATGGTCGCGGTGCGCTTCATTGTAATCGGGTGACAGCACCGTCGCGAACAGGTCGCACCCGCCGTCGCGCACCGCGCGCAGGAATTGCGCTTTTTTCCCCTCCACTGCCCAGTCGCCGATCAGGGTGATGCGCGTGCCGTCGGCGAGGCGGAAGGCGGCGATGTCGACCGCATTGGCCGTCGCATGTTCGCTCCAGCTCGCGCCTTCGCGGTTGTACATGCGGCGGCAATTGTAGCTGCCGAAATGCTCGATCTCGGCGACGCGCTGGCCGAAGATGCGCTGGGCGGCGGGCTGGACGACCTCCCATTCCCATACCGCCAGCCCCGCCGCGACCGGGCACGAGACGCCGAGGTCGGCGGGTGCAAAGCCGATGCGGCGCGCGCCGCCCTTGGTGAAGCGCACGGCGTCGGTGTAGCCGCAGCCCTCGCCCTCATCACGCGCGGGCAAAGCAGTATAGCGGATGCCGGCCTTGTCGAGCGCGGCGCGGCAGGCGGGGAAATCGTCGGTCAGCGCGGTCAGCTTGCGCCCGGTGAACATGCCGATGCGCTGCGACAGATCGAGCTTCGTCCAGGGCAGATCCTGCGGCCGGTTGCGCAGCATCGCATAGACGAGCAGCGCCAATGTGAGCAGCAACGCGGCTATGACGATCGCGGCGATTGAGGTGCGCAGCGCCTTCATGCCCGCAGCGCGGCGCCCAGCGGTTGCGCGGTGACCGGGTAGCCCAGTCCTTCGGGAATGCAGAGATGG
>CAZWZP010000044.1:13983-14194 GCA_964638925.1 uncultured Stakelama sp.
GTGAGGGTGTCGATGGGGTGCGCCCGCGCGTCGGCAACCGCATCGTCGAAGCTGTTGAACAACGCCAGCCGCTCAAGGTTGCGTCGGGTGGGGAAGATCATCCGCACCTTGCCTGCGTCGGCGGCGGCGAGCGTGTCGCGCGCGCTCGACCAGAAGAGCTGGCTATTCTCATTGCCGTCCACCGCCGGCTCGGGCGCACCTTCGGGCCAGC
>CAZWZP010000044.1:14320-20495 GCA_964638925.1 uncultured Stakelama sp.
AGAGCGCGCGCCGCGCGGCGGGCAGGTCGGACAGATCGACGCCGATCGAGACCCCCGCCTCCTCGATGGTTTCGCGCACCGCCGCCACCCGCGCGGCAAGGTCGTCGGGGTCGCCTGCCAGGGTCGCGGCATAGGCGTGGTCGCCTGCATCCACCCGCCCGCCGGGAAACACCACCGCCCCACCTGCGAAGCGCATCGCCGCCGAGCGTTCGAGCATCAGCAGCTCGGGCGGGCCATCGCGGCGCTCGCGGAAGATGACGAGCGTCGCGGCGGGGATGGGGGTGAGGTCTTCGGGCATTGGGGATGGGTCTATGGGGAGTGGGGCGGATGGGCAATGTGGTGGCGTGCTGAGCGAATGTCACCAACGACTCCGTTGCGGAGATCCGGGCCTTTGGGGATATATCGGTCAAATGAGCGATGCCGAAGTTCAAAAGCTAACGCCCCGGCAAAAGGAGATACTTCGTCTCCTCCTGAATGGCTATGACGCAAAGTCGGTTGGTCGCGAACTCGGGATTTCGGTCCACACCGTAACCGAACACTTGCGCGAGGCTCGACGACATTTGGGGGTTTCAAGCAGTCGCGAGGCTGCTCGCATTCTAAGCCGGAGCGAATCGGTGCCCCCAAATAATATGGGACCCAGCATGTTGGGGGTGGCTGGACCGAGTCCGATGCAATTTCCTTCCAGGCAACTCAGTTCGAATGGTCGGCTGGGTTACACTGGAGTGCTGCTCGTGATACTCATCGCCGCTGCTGCAATTGGCCTTTCCTTATCGGGAGGGAGCCAGACTTCGGAGAGCTCCGTGCGCTCCGATGACCCGGTTACAGAACCGCCGGCCGCTGAGGCAAACCCCAGCCCCTATCAGTATCGCATTATACCCGTCGGGACGTTCGATCGTTTAAAGGTTTCAGGGCCGTTCAATATAGGCGTTGGCGTTATCGACGAGCCGGGCCAGGTTCGGCTTCAGGGTCCGCCGGCGTTGCTCGCGGACACGATTGTATCCGTCGAGGACGGCGCGCTCTCGATCCGTTTTCGCGAAGGCGCAGCATGGAGCTGGAATCCCGGCTCTGGCGTAAACATCAGCATCTTCACGCCGCGCCTGGCCTCAGTGGCCCTCGAAGGGCCGGCGATTGTTGAAGTCTCGGGCGTGCGCGGGGAGACTTTTACGGCGGTCACAAAGGGTGCAGGAATTGTGAAAGCCACCGGAATAGACGTAGGGCTAGCGTCGCTGACGACCGGAGGGGCAGGCAGTATTTCGGCGGAAGGCAGCGCCCGCAAGGCAACCTATATAGTGGGAGGATCAGGTTCGATTGACGCTATGCGGCTCCGGGTCACAAACGCGAGCATCGCGATAGGCGGATCGGGATCGAGCTACGCCAACGTGTCTGGTAATGCGAACATCGCGTTGGTCGGGAGCGGGCGCGTCGAAGTTGTTGGCGGAGCGACCTGTAACAAGCAACCGGCTGAATCGCGTCGGATCGAGTGTCGCTAGGTGGCTCACGGTTGCATCTGCTGACCACTCGCCAGCCGTCCCACACCCCCTAAAACAACACCGCCTGCTCCCCGCCCACCCGCTCGCGCGGCGCTGTCCGGAACGCCGCCGCATGATCCACCAGCGGAATGTCCGGCCGCCGCCCCCCTGAACAGCTCCTCGACCGTCAGGATCTGCATCTGCGCATAACTCCGCCCCGTCGCCTCGCTTTGGAACCGCCCCACCGCCGCCGCTTCGCGCAGCATCGGGGCGGAGGAGACTCAGCCCCACGGAAGCCCGTTACGATCGCGGTGGTGCGGTCGATTCGCGGACCGTCAGCGACGGGGTGACGACGACCGGCGTGTCCAGCGCCGCGCGACAGGAGCGCGCGCCGATGATAAGCTCGACCGCGCGCGCCGTCACCGCCGCAATCGGCTGTTCAATCGCGGTCAGCGACGGGTGGGCGAAGCGGACCACCGGCGTGTCGTCGAAGCTGACGATCGACAGGTCGTGCGGGACCGACAGCCCGCGCGCCCGCGCGACCTCCAGCGTCGCCAGCGCCATCTGATCGTTGCTGGCGATGATCGCGGTGGCACCGGCGTCGATCAGCTGCGGGGCGCACGCGCGGCCGGATTCGATGCTGAAATCGCCCTGCGCCAGCAGCCCCTCGGTCGGCAAATCCGCTTCATCCATCGCCGCACGCCAGCCATCGACGCGCCAGCCGCTGAGTTCATATTCCAGCGACCCGGCGATGAAGCCGATCCGCCGGTGACCTAATTCGACCAGATGCCGCGTCGCCATCGCGGCGGCGAGATCGTCGCCCATGGTCAGCCGGAAGCCCGGCCCCGGCGCGAGCGACCCGATCCGCGCCATGTCGATCCCGGCCGCATCGAGCAGCGCGATGATCTCCGGATTGGCCGAGTGCGGCGGGGTCAGCAGCACGCCGTCAGGCTGGAGCGCGGCGATCGCGGCGGACAGCTCACGCTCGATATGGTCGCTATGCGTGTCGACCAGTTCGACGATCAGGCGATAGCCATGTTCGGCGCAGGTCAGCATCCCGCCGAACAGCATCTGATCGACCCAGTCGGTGCCCTCACGCGACTTCCACCCCTCGATCGTCCGCTCGCGATCGTTGAGCGCCATGATGAGGTAGGAGCGCGAGCCGCTCATCCGCTGCGCCGCGATCGACGGGACATAGCCGAGCTTCGCGATCGATTCCTGCACGCGCGCCATCATTTCGGGGCGGACGTTCGGCTCCTTGTTGATGACGCGGCTGACCGTCTGCAGCGAGACCCCGGCGTCCGCTGCGACATGCTTGATCGTAACCGCTTGTTTCCTTCGCGCCATCAGGCGGCTGCGGGCTCAGCGGCGCCGCAATAGCGGGCGACATAGTCGGCATGGGCGGGAAGGCCCGCGACGGTGCGCGTCACATCCTGTCGGATCATGCCGAGCAGGCGGTCGAGCTCGTCATCGTTCAGCTTGCCCGCGATCGGATGCCATGACTGCGGCGCGATCCCCTGCCCCAGCATCACCTGGACCCAGCTATTCTCGGCGAACAGCTCCTCGTTGCGGCGGAACACGCGCGCGGTTTCGCGGAACAGCTCGATCTTTTGGCGCAGACTGTCGGGGACGTCCATCGCCGCGCATTGCCGCCAGAAGGGGGAGTCGCGGCGGTCGGTGACCTTGTAGTGGAGAACCAGGAAGTCGCGGATCTGCTCCATGTCCTGAAACTGCTGGTCGTTGAATTCGGCCACGTCGCGCGGGCTGATCGTCCCCTGCGGCATCATCCGGATCAGGCGCAGGATCGCGCGCTGGATCAGGTGGATCGAGGTCGATTCGAGCGGCTCCATGAACCCGCCCGACAGGCCGATGGCGATGCAGTTGCGGTGCCATTGCTTGCGCCGCGCGCCGGTCTGGAAGCGGATCTTGTTGGGCGGGGTCAGCGGCTCGCCCTCGATATTGCCGAGCAGCCGTTCGAGCGCGGCGTCATGGTCGAGATAGCGGCTGCAATAGACGATGCCGTTGCCGGTGCGGTGCTGCAGCGGAATGCGCCATTGCCAGCCCGCGTCATGTGCCATCGCGCGGGTATAGGGCACCGGCGGGCGGACATTCGGCGTCTGGAGCGCGATCGCGCTGTCGCACGGGAGCCAGTGGGTCCAGTCGTCGTAACCGGCGTGCAACGCCCCCTCGATCAGCAGCGCGCGAAAGCCGGTGCAGTCGAGGAACAGGTCGCCTTCGACGCGGGTGCCGCCGTCCAGCTCCAGCGCGGCGATGTCGCCGCTTTCGCCGTTCAGTTCGACGCGCGCGATCTTGCCCTCGATCCGCGTGACGCCATCGGCTTCGGCCATCTGGCGCAAGAAGCGGGCATATAGGCCCGAATCGAGCTGATAGGCGTAGTTGACCTTGTTGTCGGGCAGCTGCGCGAACTTGCTTTGCAGCGCGGCGACCAGTTCGAGGCAATACTCGTCATAGGAGTGGGTGTGGCCCCGCGCGCGGCCCTCCAACCAGTAATGCTGGAAGCCGGCGGCCCAGTGATCCTTTCCGGTATAGCCAAAGCTGTGGAAATAGCGGTCGCCCGGCTGTTTCCAATTATCGAACAGGATGCCGAGCTTGAACGTCGCCTGGGTGGCGCGCATGAACTCGGCCTCGTTGATGCCGAGCAGGCGGTTGTAGACGACCAGCGGGGGAATGGTGGACTCGCCGACGCCGACGGTGCCGATCGCTTCGGATTCGACCAGGGTCACCGCGACCGTATGGCCCATGGTCCGCGCCAGCGCGGCGGCGGCCATCCATCCGGCGGTGCCGCCACCGGCGACGACGATTCTCTTCATGCGACTTCCTTCATCGGCCAAGCTGCCGCAGCAAATAGGCGCGCAGCCGCGACGCAGTCTCGGGCGTCAGCGGGTCGAGGACGCCGCGCCCGCCCGGCGGAATATGCGCGGTCACGCGGTCATCGGCATCGAACACATAATGGTCGAACACCGCACGCCAATGCGCCTTTTGCGCCGGGGGCAGGTCGCGGATCGCGAGCAGCGCGTGGTGCAGCGCATCCTGCGGCTGGCCAAGCCAGGCGGGCGTTTCGCGCCACCAGTAATTGAGGAGGATGTTGAACGGCTCCAGCCCCTCGACATGGTGATACCATAGCGACGGGATGTGCAGCGCGTCGCCGGGTTCAAGCTCGACGACCTGCGCGTGCGCCAGCGCCTCGCGAAATTTCGGATGCGCGGCAAAGTCGGGCGCGTGGAAATCGACCATGCTGACCGCGCGCCCGGCGGGCGTGTTGTCGAGCGGGCCGAGATAGAGGTTGCGGAACTGATCCGGCGGGAACAGCGTGAAGCGGCGGCGTCCGGCCACGACACAGGCGAGGTTGGCCGGCATGTCGTTGTGCGCCGCGATGCGCGTGCGCGTGCCGATCCAGATGCTGGCGAGGCATTGCCGATCGCCCAGATCGACCTGGTTCGCCTCATGCAGCCCCTGAAAAAAGTCATGCACGTCGATCGAGCCGAGATAGATGGGCGGCGCGGCGGGATCGCCCTGCGCCGCGTCGATCTTCGCGAAAATCTCGGGCAGCCTCGCGCGCACCGTCTGGAAATTCATCGCCATCGCCGCGTCGTAGAACAACCGCGCATCGCCGCCGGACAGCCCGACCGATGCGGTGAACAGGATGTCGCGATGCCGCTCCAGCAGATAGGCGCGCGCGGCGGCGCCGGACTCGCGCCCGGCCTTTACCAATGGCCAGTCGCGCACCAACCCTCGCACCACGAACGGCGCGGTCGCGGTGCGCAGCTGCGCATCGAGCGCGGCGGCATCGGCCACCGCAACCTCGGGCACCGCCGCCACGCCCGCTAGTGCGCCGGGATCGGCCTCAGCCATTGGCGATCCGACGGTTCTTGCGATCGACCAGCGCGGCAATGTTGCCGATCGACGCGACGGCCATGAACAGCGGCATCAAATGCCCCTCGCCATGCAGATCGCCCAGCGCGGCGGCGTCGAGCGTGCGCAGCCGATCTTCATTGATCGCATGAAAGCCGACCAGCCGGTGGGTCGAGCCGTCGTCCAGCGTAATTTCGAACGTCAGCGGTTCGAGCAGATCGTGACGGCGCAGCGCGGCGTAGAAGCTCGCGGCCCCCTGCCACCCGGCGTCGAGTGCCCCTAGTTGCTCGGCAACCCTCTCCAGATAGGGGCTGGGGCGGCCGAACTCGTCGAACACCCGCACGCCCTCTCCCGCGCCAATACGCGGGCTGGCGAGATCGACGCAGACCTGTTTGGCATCCACGCTGTCGGGCGCGCCGCCGATCAGGAACGGCTGGATGTCGATCGCCAGCGGGACATAGCCCGCATCCCAGTGATCGTCGGTCAGGAACAGATTCTCGCCCTCCTCGAACCCGAACAGGGCGACCGCGACGACCTCGTCGCGTTCGATATTGCGGCGGAACAGGATCGGATACTGCGCCTGCACCTGCCGGAATTCGTCAGGCACGGTGACGCACGACATGACCGCATCGCCATAGGCCGCGCCGCGTCCGCAATGGACGCGCAGATCGGCGTGGGCTTCGGGCGTGAGCAGCTGATGATCGGTCATAGGGTCTCCAGCGCCCTGCGTGGCGCGGCGGCGCGCAGCGCGTCAAGATAGGCGCGGTTGGTGGGAAGGCTGGCGGCGAGCGCACGACCGCGCTGCGCCGCCTGCGCCGACATCGAAGGCATGG
>CAZWZP010000045.1:0-20397 GCA_964638925.1 uncultured Stakelama sp.
CGCGCGCTCGATCCCGAAGCGACGCGCGCGCAGCGCGGCGAGCGGCTGGCGGCGGTGACGCAGCGGCTGGACCTGACCGACGCCGACGCCCGCTGGACCGCGCGCGTCACCGACGATGGCGGCTTCCACTTCGAACGCTGGTGGCGCGGCGTGACCGACCACCACATCATCGAAGCGGCGTTCTTGACCTCGGCCGAGGGGAGAAAGCTCCACACGCTCGCGGCGGAACAGGCGGACAGCTACGCCCAGATCGCCAAGCTGGTCTCCGCCAAGGTCGCGCAGGTCGATGATGCGGCTCCGGCTGCGGAAGGCGAAGAGGAACTGCCCGTCGCCGCCGCCAAGGGCGAGACGCTGGTCGCGCGGCCGAGCGAGCTGCTCGACGCGATCCTCGCCTCGGGCCGCAAGGGCCTGTCGATCCAGCGCTACAAGGGCCTGGGCGAGATGAACGCCGAACAGCTGTGGGAAACCACGCTCGACCCGTCGAACCGGTCGATGCTGGTGGTGCAGGTCGATCAGGCCGATGTCGCGGACGAGATCTTCACGCGCCTGATGGGCGATGTCGTCGAACCGCGCCGCGAATTCATCCAGGAAAACGCGCTCAGCGTCGCCAATCTCGACGTCTGATCATTTGAAGCTAGCTTGAGATAACCTTTAACCAATCAATGATTTTAGCAGCCTCTTCGGGTGTCAAATCCATAGGAACGGATATCTTTACGGGATTTGATCGCTTAAGAATCAGGATTTGCTGTTGGGTCGCACTCTCATTTCCCCCTTCCAAAGAGGCCGCTGGCACGTCGCTCGCGACGAGCGCTCCCGTTGATCGTTTCTCTAGCGTAAACCTAGAAGGCTGGCCCCGACGTCCGACGGTGAAAAATCCATATCCGGCGTCTTCGATCTCTTTGAGTGACGTTACGACGGTCCCTCGGTCCCAAGCCAAGACGGATGTTAGCGCCTCCACCTCCACCACATCCGAGTTGAAGGTCTCAATCGATTTTAGAACCGATTGAGCTACGACTCCCAGCTTCTTCGCCACCTTATCGCTCCAACCGAGTCGGCCATCCCTTGCGGCCTCGCTTGAACTCGCAAACACCCTTAGCCGCGATGTCCTTAAACATGCGGATCGCTGCAGCTCTGTCACATCCCCACCGCTGCATCGCCTCCTCAACCGTAAAATACATAAAACCTCCTACCGAATCGCGTTGACAGCCCCATATCCTCTATTCGATTCATTTCGTCAATAAGGGTTTTTCATTTCAGATTTTAACGTCTGATCGTAGAATCCAAACAGCGCGGCGCTGGACGGATTGCCGTCCGGCGCCGCGTCTGTTTCACCCCCGGACCGAAAGGGGCTGGGGACCATGCGGGCAATCATCGCTGTGATCATGCTGAGCGCTGCCGCGCCGGTCGTGGCGCAGGACGCCGCGCCCGCCCCTGCCGCACCCGGCGCATCGACGCTCCTCGCCAGCGGCATGGCGAGCTATTACGGCGACGCCCATGCCGGCAATCGCACCGCGAGCGGTGAGCGCTTCGATCCCGACGACATGACCGCCGCCCATCGCAGCCTGCCCTTTGGGACCAGGCTGCGCGTCACCGATCCATCGACCGGTCGCAGCGTGATCGTCCGCGTCAACGATCGCGGACCGTTCCACAAGGGTCGCATCCTCGACCTGTCCGAAGCCGCCGCGCGCGAGCTGGGCATCGTCCGGCGCGGCCGCGCGCTGGTCGAGGTCGCGCTGGCGGACACCGCAGAAGCCGCCATCGCCGACTGATTCCCGTTTCGGGGGCGCAAAGGCAATGCTATCGTCGCGCCGGGAGGTTCGATGCCATGTCCCTGTTTCTGCTTGCCCTCGCTTTCCAGTCCGGTGCCGACGACGCGGCGATCCGCACCTATCGCGAACAGACCCGCGCCGTGATTCCCTGCGAAAGGACCGCCGATCCTGACGAGGTGACAATCTGTGCGTTGCGGGAAGCGGACAAGAAGTATCGCGTCCCCTTCGTCACCGCCCGCGCGGTCGACAATCGCCCCGCCGAAACCGAACGGGTGCTGGAGGACGTCATGTTTCAGTGCGGCGTATCCGGCCCGTTCCTTGCGCAGTGCAAGGGGATGGTCGGTGTGACCGCGAGTATGGGCTTTGACGGGAAGATCGTCCGCAAGCGCGAACCGGCACCGTAAGCGACCTCACTCGCCCAAAATATGCATCCAAATCGGCTCGCCCGCGAGGCTCTGTGAGCCGCGCAGCTTTTCGAGTGCCTGCGCGACACAGCGCTCCGGCCCCTCATGCGTCACGATCGCCAGCAGCACGCTGCCATCGGCCATCGCGCCGCGCTGGATCAGCGATTCGATCGACACGCCCGCGTCGCGCATCGCCGCCGCGATTTCGGCCAGCACGCCGACCTTGTCGGGCACGGTGAAGCGCAGATAGGCGCGCCCGCGCCGTTCCCCGCTCGGCGCTGCTGCCTCCTTGGCCAAGCTGGCGGCCGGCATCGCATAGGGCGGGCCGAATTCGGTGCGCGCGATGTCGATCAGGTCGGCGACCACGGCGCTCGCGGTCGGACCATCGCCTGCACCAGCGCCCTGGAACAGCAAACGCCCCACGAAATTGCCCTCGGCCACCACCGCATTGGTCGCGCCGGTGACATGCGCCAGCGGGTGGGCGAGCGGGACGAGGTGCGGATGCACCCGCTGGAACAGCCCGTCGGCGGTCAGGTCGGCAATGCCGAGCAGGCGGATGCGATAGCCCAAAGCCGCCGCCTCGGCGATGTCAGCCGCGAGCAGGTTGCGGATGCCGCCGATCGCGACATCGCCGAACGCCGGCTGGGTGCCAAAGGCGAGGCTGGCGAGGATCGACAGCTTGTGCGCGGCGTCGACGCCGTCAATGTCGAAGCTCGGGTCCGCCTCGGCAAAGCCCTTGGCCTGCGCTTCGGCCAGCACTTCGGCGAAGTCGCGGCCCTCGGCCTCCATCTTCGAGAGGATGAAATTGCAGGTGCCGTTGAGGATGCCATAGACGCGGTCGATCACGTTCGCCGCCGCGCCCTCGCGCAGCCCCTTGATGACGGGCACGCCGCCCGCCACCGCCGCCTCGAACTTCATCGGCGTGTCGGCCTGTTCGGCGACATGCGCGAGTTCCAGACCATGATGAGCGATCATTGCCTTGTTGGCGGTGACGAGCCCCTTGCCCGCCGCCAGCGTCGCGCGGGCAAGTGCCAGCGCCGGGCCATCGGACCCGCCGATCAGCTCGACCACGACATCGGCGCGCGGATGCTGCGCCAGGTCGCGCATGTCATCGACCCAGTCAAAACGGGTGATATCGACGCCGCGATCCTTGGTCCGGTCGCGCGCGGACACCGCAACGATCTCGATCGGCCGCCCCGCGCGCCGCGCGATCAGATCGGCATTGGCGTCGATCAGACGAATGACGCCCGCGCCCACCGTGCCAAGGCCAGCCAGTGCAACGCGGAGCGGGTCGGTCATGTCTTCATCCCTGTGAGCGGTAACGGCCCGGGTATCGCCCGAGCCGACTGTTCCGCCCATACCCCCGGGCCTGACCGGGAGGGGAGATATTTTTTCTATTTCTTCGTCAGCCCGATCTCGGCCAGCCGCTCGGCGAGATAGTCGTGCGCGGTGATCGGTGGCTCGCGCTCGGGGTTCTCCGCCGTCACCGTCTGCGGCAGCGCCTTGATCAGGAAATCGGGCGCGGGGTGGAGGAAAAACGGCATCGAATAGCGCGAATGGCCGCGCCGCTCGACCGGCGGATTGACCACGCGGTGGGTGGTCGAGGGCAGGACATGGTTGGTCAGCCGCTGCAGCATGTCGCCGACATTGACCACCAGCGCCCCCTCAGGCGGCTTGACCGGCAGCCACTCGCCACCCTTGTCGAGCAGTTCGAGCCCCGCCTCTTCCGCGCCGAGCAGCAGCGTGATGAGATTGATATCCTCATGCGCGCCCGCGCGGACGTTCGGCGCATCTTCG
Source organism: uncultured Stakelama sp. (assembly GCA_964638925.1). Lineage (GTDB taxonomy): Bacteria > Pseudomonadota > Alphaproteobacteria > Sphingomonadales > Sphingomonadaceae > Sphingomonas. Next base: position 3,971 of record CAZWZP010000045.1, read on the forward strand.
GTCACTGGCGGATAATGGAGCAGGCGCAGCACCGAATTGCCGTCGGCAACCGCATGGTCGAACCAGTCGGGCGCGAGGCCGAGATGCACGGCGATTGCCGACAGCAGCTTGTCGCCGGCCGTGTCGAACGCGGCGAACAGCTCGATAAACGTCTCGCGAAAGCCCTCAGGCTGGTCGGGCCAGATATTCGGCGCCATCAGCTCCGAGAAACGATGCCCTGCCGCCAGTTCGCGGCCGATATGCCAGAATTCCTTGAGATCGACATGGGTCGCGCCCTTGGCGATCTCGGTCTTGAACGGCGTATAGCCGCGCGCACCGCCGCCGCCCGCGATGAAGTAGCTGCGCTTCACATCCTCGGGCAGGTCGAAAAACGCCTTGGTCATCGCCCAGGCGCGGTCGACCAGATCCTGCGGGATGCCGTGATCGGCGACCATCGCAAAGCCGAACCGCTCGAACGAGCCCCCCAATACGGCGGCAAATCCCTGCGGGTCGCTGGCCTGATCGGCAAGGCTGACGAGGGGAACCTGAGCGAGGATGGTATCGGGCATTGCAAAGCGACTCCGGGAAACGATTCCGGTTCAGATAGTCGCTTGCGTCACGAACGAACAGGGGCGGGGAATCCCGGATGGAAAAGCGCGGGAGGAGCGCGGGTGCCGTGCGCCCCTCCCGCTGCGCCGTCCGCCTACGCGTGGACGGCGGGTGGGTGGATCAGTTTCCAGAGACAGTAAGCGTGCCGCGGCTCTTCGCGTCGCCCGTGCCGTCGATCTTGAGCGTATAGGGACTGCCCGACTTGGTCTTGCCGGTCAGTTCATCGCGGTTGCCGGTGACGGTAAAGCCCGCCCCTTCCATCTGCTCGCGGAACCAGTCGCGCACGCGGCTCGCCTCCGCCGGCGCGTCGAAAGCGACCCTGACCCCGCCCTTGTCGGTGCCGTCCTGGCGGTCGTCGATGTTGAGGCTGGAGATGGTCGCACCCGGATAGAGCTTGACCCCGTCGATCTCGAAATTCTCCGCGCCGATGCTGAACTTGGGCAGTTTGATCGAACCTTCGAAGCCCGGTGCCTTGACCGACACCTTGCCGTCCTTGTCCGCTGCGGCGGTGACCGATCCATTGTCGCCCTGGATCGAGATGCTTGTTCCTTCCTCGCCCCCACCACAGGCGGCGAGCGCGGTTGCCAACGGCAGTGTCAGCCAGATCGCTTTCATCACAAACTCCAAGCGTGTTATTTGAGCAATACACTATCGCGCTTTTGCGCTCAGGTCAAATCCCGGGGGTGACGCGTTGGTTGCAATGCGGCATGGGCCGCGCATGGACGTGCGTACCCAGACTGCCGAAGCCAGCGCGCCGGAAAACCGGTCGCCGATTCCGATGGGTGAGTTTGTCGCCCTGATCGCCTCGATCATGGCGCTGACTGCGCTCGGCATCGATTCGATGCTGCCTGCGTTGCCTGCGATTGCCGATCAGCTGGGGGTGAGCGAGCCGAACCACCGCCAATATGTGATCACTGCCTTTATGCTCGGCTTCGCCTTCGCGCAGCTGGTCCATGGTCCGCTGGCCGACCGTTATGGGCGCAAGCCGGTGATCGGCATCGCGCTGGCCCTTTATGTCGTCACCAACCTCATCGCCGCGGTCGCCGGGAGTTTCGAAGTGCTGCTGATCGCCCGCGCGGCGAGCGGTGCCGCCGTCGCTGCGGGCCGAGTCGTCACGGTGGCGCTGGTCCGCGACTGTTTTCAGGGGCGTGCGATGGCGCGGGTGATGAGCCTTGCGTTCATGACCTTCATGGTCGTCCCCGTCCTGGCACCCGCCTGGGGCCAGCTGATGGTGATGATCTTTGGGTCGTGGCGGCTGATCTTTGGCGGGATCGGGATCGTCGCGGCGCTGGTGCTCGGCTGGTTCCTGTGGCGGATGCCGGAAACGCTCGATCCCGCATCAGTCAACCGGCTCGACTTGCGCGAGATCTGGCGCGGCTACCGCATCATGTTCCGTGATCGCTGGGCGGTAGGCTATACCTTCGCGACCGCTGCGATCTCCGGCTGCTTCTTCGCGTTCATCGGCTCGATCCAGCAAATCGTGTATGACGTGTTCAAGCGGCCCGAGCTGCTGACCGTGGTGTTCGCGTCGATCGCCGGGCTGATGGCGGCGAGCGCCTTTGCCAATTCACGGCTGGTGATGCGGTTCGGAATGCGGTTTCTGTCGCATTTCGCGATCGTCGTGACCACACTGCTCGCCGCGATCCACCTCGCGATCATCCTGTTTTACGGGGAAACCCTGTGGATCTTCATCGTGCTGCAAGCGCCGATGATGGCGGCGATGGGCCTCGCCAACTCCAATTTTTCGGCCATGGCGATGGAGAATATGGGCGAGATCGCCGGACGTGCGTCGAGCCTTCAGGGGTTCATCGCGACGCTGGGCGCGGCGGTCATGGGCGCAGTGATCGGCCAGTCATTCGACGGGACGACCGTTCCATTGTATATCGGCTTCACCACGCTCGGCCTGACGGCGCTGGCAATCGTCTTCGTGACCGAGCGCGGCAAATTGTTTCGCCGTAACTGAAGCCGTCCGTCGCATCGCGCGGAACCCGCCGCGCTTATCCGCCGTTCGCTCCTTCAGTACAGCGCAAGGAGATGGCGATGGGTGGTCACCAGGTGCACGGTCATGGAACCGGCGACGATGGCTATGACGAAGATGGCTATGACGAAAGCCAGCGCGCCGAGATTCTGGAGGCGACGGTTGGCGGCCCCGGCAACGGGTTGCTGGTGACCGACCTTGACCCCGATCTCGGTCAGGATATCGACGCCGACGCGGACGAGGACGACATTGTCGAACTCGCCGATGACGCAGAGTCCGGCGAGGGCGAGGGCGAGGATGAGGACGACACGCTCGCGCCCTGAGCGTCGGATTGACTCGTTCCCCGCGCCGGCGGAGCATGGGGGCGGGAGGATCGCGCTATGGCCACAGACCCGCGCATCGACGCCTATATCGCCAAGCAGGCGGACTTCGCCCGGCCAATTCTGACCTGGCTGCGCGACCGCGTCCATGCTGCCTGCCCCGCTGTCGAGGAAGGCATCAAATGGGGTATGCCGGCCTTTTCTCATGCTGGCCGCCCGCTCGCGCATATGGCTGCGTTCAAAGCACATGCGAGCTTTGGCTTCTGGTATCGCGATGCGATGGAGACCGGCAAGGAAGGCGAGGCGATGGGCCAGTTCGGCCGCATCGCATCGCTCACCGACCTGCCCGACGCCGCCGCGATGGAGGCGCAGATACGCGCGGCAGTGGCGCTGATCGAGTCCGGCGACATCCCCAAACGCGCGGCCAAGCAGCCGAAGCCCGAGGCGCAGATACCGTCGGCGCTCGCCGAAGCACTGGCGCGCGATCCCGAGGCGGCAGCAAACTTCGACGCCTTCTCACCCAGCGCGCGGCGCGACTATTGCGACTGGATCGCCGAGGCGAAGCGCGACGCGACGCGCGACAAAAGGATCGCCGAGGCGGTCGGCTGGATCCGCGAGGGCAAGAAGCGCCACTGGAAATATGAGAACTGCTAGGGCTTGCCCGACATATCATTTATGGCATGATACATCATCACTTTTAGTGAGGAGGTATCGATGCCCCGTGCTCTTGCCTATCGCCGCCATGACACCGCCGAACCGATCAGCGCGCTCAACACGACTCCGCTGATCGACGTCTTGCTGGTGCTGCTCATCATGCTGATCGTCACCATCCCGAGCATGACGCATAAGGTGCCAGTCGATCTGCCACAGGGCGATAAGAGCGCGCCGCCGGTACTGCCCAACCGACTCGACATTGCCGCAGACGGATCGCTGCTGTGGGACGGCGCGCAGATCTCGGATGCGCAGCTCCCCGCCCTGCTCAAATCGGGTGTCGGTGCCGATGCAGCATTGCTGATCAAGACCGATGAGGCGGCACGCTATGAGCGGTTCGATGCGGTCCTTGCGGTGGTCAAGCAGGCCGGTGTGACCAAGCTCGGTTTTGTCGGTCATGAGCGGATGAAGCTCGACTGATCCCAAGTGCTGTTTGCAGCGCAGCAAAGTTGCCGTAAACGTCAACCCATGGCGCGCTTCTCGAAACGCATAACGGCCCGGCCCGACGACATTGACGAGCTGGGCCATGTCAACAATGCGGTATGGGTCCGCTGGATCCAGGATGTCGCAGTCGCGCACTGGCATTCGGTCGCATCACCCGAGCATCGCGACGCCTATATCTGGGTCGTGACGCGGCACGAGATTGACTATCGCGGCAACATGAGCGCGGGCGAGACGGTAATCGCCGAAACCTGGGTGCCCGACCCGCCCAAGGGCGCGCGCTTCGACCGCCATATGCGCTTCACCGGAACTGATGGCCGGGTAAAGGTCGAGGCGGTATCGACCTGGGCAATGATCGACCGCGCGACTGGGCGGCTGGCCCGGGTCAGGCCGGAGATTGCCACACCATTTCTGGAAAGCGCCTAGCCCGAATTCCGCAACGCGGTCGCGATCGCGTTGATCGATAGCAGGATGCCCTGTTCGATCTTGGGATCGGTCTCGCCTGCGCGATGGCGCTTGAGCAGCTCGACCTGCAACAGGTTGAGCGGCTCGATATAGGGCAGCCGCAGCTTGATCGACGTTTCGAGCGCCGGGTGCTTCTCCAGCAACCGCGTCTGCCGGGTTACTTCGAGCAGCTGGTCATGGGTGCGCTGCCAATCCTCACGAATGCGGCCGAAAATGCCGTCGGCGAGCGCATGATCCTCGACCAGCGCGGCATAGCGTTCGGCGATGCCCATGTCGGACTTGGCCAGCACCATTTCCATATTCGCCAGCGTTGAGGCAAAGAGCGGCCAGCCCGCCGCCATTTCGCGCAGTAGGCCGCGATCGGGGAAGGCGGCGAGTGCGTGGCCGACGCCATACCAGCCGGGCAGCATGACGCGCGCCTGCGCCCAGCTGAACACCCATGGAATCGCGCGCAGATCCTCGATCGCGTCGCTCTTCTTGCGGCTCGCCGGGCGGCTGCCGATCTTGAGGCCCGCGATCTCGGCGATCGGGGTCAGTTGGCGGAAAAAGCTGGTAAAGCCATCGGTGCCATAGACCAGGTCACGATACGCCTTGAACGCGGTGGTCGAGAGCTGCTCCATCGCGCCCTCGAACCGCGCGGCATCGGCGTCCGACAAGCGTTGCGGCTCAAGGCTGGCGAGCAGGGTCGCCGAGGCCATTGCTTCCAAATTGGTCTGCGCACTTTCCCGCGTGCCGTACTTCGCCGCAATCACCTCGCCCTGTTCGGTGATGCGGATGCGGCCCTGTACCGTGCCGGGCGGCTGTGCCTGAATCGCAGCAAAAGACGAACCGCCCCCGCGCCCGACCGCGCCACCGCGACCGTGGAACAATTGCATCCCGATCCCGGCCTCCTCGAACACCGGGCGCAGCGCGGTCGATCCTTTGCTCAGCCCCCAGGTCGAGGTCAGGTAGCCGCCGTCCTTGTTCGAATCGGAGTAGCCGATCATCACTTCCTGGTGACCGCGCTTGCTGGCGATGGCCGCGACCTCGGGCAGCGCGCACCAGGCGCGCATGATGTCGGGACCGGCGTCGAGATCGCCGATCGTCTCGAACAGTGGCACCGCCATGATATGCGCCTGCGCCGGCTCCCCGGGAATGTAGAGGCCGGCCTCCTTGAGCAGGACATGGACCTCGAGCAGGTCCGACACCGACTGCGCCATCGACACGATATACTGGCTGATCGCCGCGCGACCGTAGCGGGCATGGACCTCCGCTGCTGCGTTGACGATCGCCAATTCCGACGCGGTCTCGTCCGAATAGGTCGTATAACGGCTGGTGAGCGGGCGCGGGCTGGCGAGTTCGCGACGGAGCAGCGCGATGCGTGCGTCCTCGTCGAGCGCGGCGTAATCGGCCTCGACCCCGGCGACCTTGAGCAATTCCGCGACGACGCGTTCATGCACCGCGCTGTTCTGGCGCATGTCGAGCGTGGCGAGGTGGAAGCCGAAGATATCGACCGCGCGGATCAGCCGCCCGAGCGAGCCGCTCGACGCCAGCGTCTCGCCACCCTGCGCGGCCAGCCCCTTGGCGATGGCCGACAGGTCGGCGCGGAAGGCTGCCGGGTCGGGATAGCGCTCACCCTTCAGCGCGCCGGGACGCGACGGCGCCTTGCCGGTCAGGTCGCGATAGGTCGCGGCGAGCCGCGCATAAATGCCCGAAATCGCACGACGATAGGGCTCGTCGCTGCGGCTGGCGGCATCGTCGCCGCTGGCATCGGCGAGCGCCTGCACCCCGGCATCGATCTGCGCATGATGCGACGAGATTGAAATCTCGGCACCCAGCGCATGGACCGCATCAAGATAATAAGCGAGCACAGTTTCCGCCGAGCGCGCCATGGTGAGGCGCATCGAATCGGCGGTGACGAACGGGTTGCCGTCGCGATCGCCGCCGATCCAGTTGCCGGGGCGCAGGAATGCCGGCACCCGACTGCCCAATGCGCGGTCCCAGCGCGCATAGAGCGCGGGCAGCGTCGGCAGAAACACGTCGCGCAGATAGGACAGCACATTTTCGATCTCGTCGGCGACATAGAGCCGCTCGAACCGCAGTACGCGCGTCTGCCACAGCAGCGCCACCTGCCGCACAATCGCTTCATCGACCAGATCGCCATCCGGCGTCTCGGCAATGCCCTGGTCCTTCAGCCGCATCAGTTCGGCGATACGGTTGCGGTGGTCGAGCATCGACTTGCGGCGAACCTCAGTCGGGTGCGCGGTCAGCACCGGGGCGACGAGTGCATCGGCGAGCAGCTCGGCGATCCGCTCGCGCCCGATGCCATGTTCCTTGAGCTTCGCGACGGCGTGTTCGATGTCCGCGCCAGGCTCGGCAGCGATGCCCTGACGATCCTCAGCCAGATTGGCGAGCATCGAGAACAGCATGAAGCTGCGCACGAAATCGAGCGTCTCGTCGAGGCTGAGGCTGTCGAGGCCGGGGTCGATCGAATCCGCCCCCGCAATCCCGCGATGCCGATCGACCGATGCCGAACGGATATATTCGATCCGTCGGAACAACGCCTCGCCACCATAGGCACGGATCACGTCGCCCAGTACGCGACCAAGAAAACGGACATCGGGATTGTTCGTGATGGGAGGTGCGCTAGCCATGTCGCGCGTGCTGCACTGCAAGATGGATTGCGTCAACGAGTCCGTAACGTCAGTTACCATTCCGGCGATCATGCGAATTTGCTGGCGATGACAGCGTTGGCGGGCATCGACAAGCCCGCCCTGCCCTCCTATCGCCGCGCTCAACTAAGGCATAACAGGATCCGCCAGCCCCATGCAGACCGCCAGCCAGGTTCTCGACCGCGTTCTCGTCCTCGAAATGGTCCGCGTGACCGAAGCCGCCGCCATCGCCGCATCGACGCTGACCGGACGCGGTGACGAAAAGGCCGCCGATGCTGCCGCTGTCGAGGCGATGCGCGCCTCGCTCAACGAGCTGTACATGGACGGCACCGTCGTGATCGGTGAGGGCGAGCGCGACGAGGCGCCGATGCTGTATATCGGCGAGAAGGTCGGATCGGCGCCGGGCAAGGGGCCGAAGATCGACATCGCGCTCGATCCGCTGGAAGGCACCACGATCTGCGCCAAGGCTGGCCCGAACAGCCTGGCCGTCCTCGCCATCGCCGAGGAGGGCAACCTGCTCAACGCTCCCGACGTCTATATGGACAAGATCGCGGTCGGCCCGGGCTACCCGCCCAATGTCATCGATCTCGACAAGTCGGTGACCGACAATATCTGCGCGATTGCGGCGGCGAAGGGTGTCGAACCGCGCGAGATCATCGCTTGTGTGCTCGATCGCCCGCGCCATGAAAAGCTGATCGCCGAGCTGCGTTCGCTCGGCTGCGGCGTGGTGCTGATCGGCGATGGCGACGTCGCTGGCGTCATCGCGACCACCGATCCCGACACGACGATCGACGTCTATATGGGTCAAGGCGGCGCACCCGAGGGCGTGCTTGCCTGCGCGGCGCTGCGCTGCGTCGGTGGGCAGTTCAAGGGACGGCTGCTGTTCCGCAACGACGACGAGCGCGCCCGCGCGCGCAAATGGGGCATCACCGACCTCGACAAGCAATATGACCTGTCAGAGCTGGCCAAGGGCGACTGCATCTTCGCCGCGACTGGCGTGACCGACGGATCGCTGCTCGCCGGGGTCAAGCGCAAGAAGGGCAAGATGACGACCGAAAGCGTCGTGATGCGCGCCAGCAGCGGCACGGTGCGCTGGGTCAAGGGCGAGCATCGCACCGATTGATGGGCGTCGCGCTCCTCGACGCCTTTCTGCTCGTCGCGCTGATCGGCGCGTATCTCTGGTATGTTCGCGGCGACCGCAGCGGGCAGGCGCCCGCCGACCGGATCGCCAGCTATCGCCGCTGGATGCGCCGCGCGCCGCTGGCGTTCGGTGCGAGTGCGCTCGCGGCGCTGCTGGCCGCAGGACGCTGGGATGCGCTCGCTGTCCTGCCGGTCGAGTTTGCGCCGCTCGTCCCCACCGCGCGCCGCCTTGCAGGGTTCGGCGGCAATGTCATGCAGCTCAAGATCGCGGTACTCGCCGGGTTCGTCGGCGGCGCGGTGATCGGCCTCGGCATTGCCTGGTGGCGCGCCTATCGCGGCAAGCGCCAGCTGATGTCGGGCAAGTTCGCGGCACTCCTCCCGCGCACCCCCGGCGAGACCGGTTGGACCGCAGCGCTCGGCATCACCGCCGCGGTGGTCGAGGAGCTGTTCTTCCGCCTCGCGCTCCCCTTATTCGCGGCTATCGTCACAGGAAATGCGCTACTCGGCATGGCACTGGCCACCGCATTGTTCGCCTATGCCCATCGCTATCAGGGCTGGGCGGGGGTCGCGGCGTCGGCGCTGGTCGGCGTGACGGTCGCGATCCTCTACCTCGCCACCGGCCAGCTGTGGTTCGCGATGCTGGTCCACGCGTTGCTCAACCTCAACGCACTGGTGTTGAGGCCGCTGCTGGTTCCCACCCGCCGTTTGCCCTGAGCTTGTCAAAGGGCGGTATACCGCCCTCACCGAGCGCAGGAGTCGTGCTTCGACAACCCCGGATCAAGTCCGGGGCCAAACGGAGGGGGTGGCCCGACCTCAGTTTTTCAGACGCCAGCCGCTCTTGAAGATCCAGCCGATCACCGCGAGGCAGACCAGCAGGAACGCCGCAGTGAAGCCCAGGCTCACGCCGATTGCGACGTCGCCCTTGTCGAAGAACGCCCAACGGAACCCGCTGACCAGATAGACGACCGGGTTGGCGAGGCTGATCGTGCGCCACGGATCGGGCAGCATGTTGATCGTGTAGAATGCGCCGCCGAGGAAGGTCAGCGGCGTGACGATCAGCGCGGGAACGAACGACAATTGCTCGAACCCCTTGGCCCAGATGCCGATAATGAAGCCGAGCATCGAGAAGGTGACCGCCGTCAGCACCAGCATCGTCAGCATCATGAACGGATGCGCGATCGGCACATCGACGAACGCCATGGCGGTGAACAGGATGATCAGGCCGATCGCAATCGACTTGGTCGCGGCCGCGCCGACATAGCCGATCACCATTTCCCATGCCGTCACCGGCGCGGACAGCAACTCGTACACCGTGCCGGTAAACTTCGGAAAATAGATGCCGATCGACGCGTTCGAGATCGACAGCTGCAACAGGTTCATCATGATCAGGCCCGGCACGATGAAGCTGCCATAAGCAACGCCGTCCAGCTCCTGCATCCGCGACCCGATCGCGCCACCGAACACGACGAAATAGAGCGCGGTGGTGATGACCGGCGTGACCAGGCTCTGCCACAGCGTCCGCAGCGCGCGCGCCATTTCAAAGCGATAGATCGCCCAGACGCCGTGATGGTTGAATCCCTTCACGCCGCTTCCTCCCGCTTGGCCGCCACAAGGTCGACGAAAATGTCCTCAAGGCTCGATTTCGACGTATCCAGATCCTTGAACGCGATGTTGAGCTCGGCGAGCTTGCGCAGCAGCGAGGGGATTCCCGTCCGCTCCGCCTGCGCATCGAACGTGTAGCGCAGCCGCGTCCCCTCGTCGGTCAGTGCCAACTGCCATTCGGCGAGATCGTGAGGAATGTGGTCCAGAGGCTCGACCAGCGCGATATCCATCTCGCGCTTGCCCAGCTTCTTCATCAGCACCGCCTTGTCCTCGACCAGCAGCAGTTCGCCCTTGTTGATCACCCCGACGCGGTCGGCCATTTCTTCGGCCTCCTCGATATAATGGGTGGTCAGGATGATCGTCGTGCCGCGTTCGCGCAGCCGGTGGACCAGCTTCCACATGTCGCGGCGCAATTCGACATCGACGCCGGCGGTCGGTTCGTCGAGGAACAGGATATCGGGTTCGTGCGCCAGCGCCTTGGCGATGAGGACGCGGCGCTTCATGCCGCCCGACAGTTCCATGATCTTCGACTTGCGCTTGTCGGACAGCGACAGGTCGCTCAACACCTGATCGATATAGGCGTCGTTCGCGGGGCGACCGAACAGGCGGCGGCTGTAGCGCGTGGTCGCCAGCACGGTTTCGAACATGTCGACCGACAATTCCTGCGGCACCAGGCCGATCATCATCCGCGCTGCACGGGCTTCGGCAATGGCATCATGCCCGCCCACGGTAATCGTGCCGCTGCTGGGCGTCACGATGCCGCAAATGATGTTGATCAGCGTGGTCTTGCCCGCACCATTCGGGCCGAGCAGCGCGAAAATTTCGCCCTTGTTGATGTCGAGATCGACCGCGCCAAGCGCCTTGTGCCCGGAGCCATAGGTTTTGCTGACGCCCCGAACGGATAAAATTGGCTTCATGCATCGCCCCCGCATGTGGAGCGCGCCATCTAGGAACGGGACAAAGGCCGAACAAGGCCGGGCGGATTATTTCCCTCGGCGGCGCGCGGTTTGCACGGCTTGCTTCAGAACTTCATAAGGGACCATGCCGGAAATCACCTGATCGCCGATCACCCAGCTTGGGGTACCGGTAACGCCCAGCTTGCTCGCGGTGTCGAGATTGCGCGCCACCTCCGCCTCGACCCGGTCGCTGGCGATCGACTGTTGCGCGCGCGCCGCGTCCAGTCCCGCCGACGCGGCGGCGGCGTCGATCGAGGCCTGACTGAGCTGTCCGGCCGAATAAAGCGCGGTGTGAAACGGTTTGAACTTGCCCTGTTCGGCCGCTGCCAATCCCCAATAGGCCGCAACACGGCTGCCTTCGCTCAGCACCGGCAATTCGCGATAGACCACACGGATCTTGGGGTCCTCTGCCACCAGCCGCGCGATCATCGGCAGGCTGGCGCGGCAATAACCGCAGGCATAGTCCATCCACACCGACACGGTGACATCGCCCGACGGATTGCCTTCCCACGCGCCCGAATAGGCGTCGAAGATCGCAGCGCGGTTAGTGGTAACCGCCTTGGCGCTTTCGCGCTCCTGCAGGCGCTTCATCGCCTCGGGCAGGATTTGCGGATTTTCCAGCACATAGTCGTGAACGATCTTGCCGATCGCCTTGTCGTCGCGCGCGACCTGATCGGGGGTCAGCGCCTGCACGCCGACCACCACCAGCCCGCCGACCACGCCGGACAGCACCAGCGTACCGGCCAGCGCCAGTGGGCTCTTCGCCAGTTTCTCGATCACTTCCGCTTCCTGTCCTGCATCATCGCCTGTCCGGCCATGACGATATCCTGCGCACGAATCCAGTCCGGCGTACCCTGAGTCAGTCCCGCCATCGCTGCCTGCGCGCTGGGGATCGCGCGGCCATAGTCACCGATCATGCTCGCCCGCTCGGCAGTGGCGAGGGCGGCGCGGGCGCTGTCGCCCTTGCGCTCATACAACATACCGAGCTGATACCAGGCGAAGGGGTTTTCCCGGTCCCGCACCACCGCCTGACGCAGCACCGTTTCCGCCTCCTCAAGATGGGTGCGATCCTCGGTTGCCAGCAGCGCATGGCCAAAGGTGGTGGCGATCAACGGCTGGAAATTGGTGCGCGTCGTTGCCTCGCGCAGCGGGGCCAATGCGTCACGCGGCTTACCCGATTCGAGCAGGATTTGCCCTTCAAGCTCGAGGAAATAGGGATTGTCCGGCTCGGCGCGGACCAGCGCCGCCGCCTCACCCGCAGCTTCCTTGGGGTAGCCGCCGAGATGATAGGCATAGGCGCGGGCATAGCGCGCAGGGACCGTGGTATCGGTCGCGGGATAGCGGCGCAGCGTATCCTTGGGTTCGGTGACATAGCCGCGCAGCTTGGCCTGCACCCGCTTGAACCGCGCCTCGATCTGCTGATCGCTGGGCTTGTTCCATGCCGGATCGGCCTGAAGGTCGGCGGTCAGCGTCGCGATGCGGTCACCCGACATCGGGTGACTCATCACATAGCTGGTATCGCTGCCGCGTTTGAGACCCCAGCGATATTCCTGTTGCTGCAACTTCTTGAAAAAGTCGAGCATCCCGCGCCCGCTGACGCCCGCGCCCGACAGGAACTTGACCCCGGCGGCATCGGTCGTCGCCTCTTGCGCGCGGCTGAAGGCGAGATAGTCGCCAAGCGCCGCTCGCTGACCGAGCTGCATCAGGCCCATACCTGCATCGGCCGATCCGGCCGCCATGGCGGCGGCACCGAGCAACAGGCTGAGGATCGTGATCCCGGTTGCACGCCGGCCCATCCGGTCGCCCAATGGCACATGGCCACCGGTGATATGGCCCAATTCGTGCGCGATCACGCCCTGCACTTCATTGGCGCTGCTGGCGGCGTCGATCAGTCCGGAATGGAGATAGACGGTCTGCCCGCCCGCAACGAAGGCATTGATCGACTGGTCGTTGATCAGGACGATGCGGACATTGGCGGGCGACAGGTTCGCCGCCTTGATGATGTCGCGCGACATGTCGGCCAGCAGCGCCTCGGTCTCCGCGTCGCGGAGAATCGATTGCGCATAGGCCGGGCTGGTGACGCACAGCAGCAACAGCAGCGCGAACAGGGATACAAGGCGCGTCATGCACGGCATCATGGCGGTTTTTTCCCCGCGATCAACAGTCGGCATGACCGGACGCACGCTGTGTGCGGTGGCCGGGGCGGCATGAACCCGTGATGAAAAAAGGGCGGGAGCACCGGCCCCCGCCCCTGTTTTTCGCGATCAGGCGCCGAAAGTGCGCTGCCACCAGCCGCCACGCCGTGGCGCGCCGCTGTCCGCATTGGCTTGCTCGGCGCCGCCATCGGTCACGTCAGTTTCGGCTTCAGCTTCAGCCGCCACTGGTGCAGCCTCCGCTTCCGAAGGTGCCGCCTCCTGAGCGGGTTCGGCGACGACCGGCTCATCCGCCTTTTTCCGACGGCTGCGCTTGGGCTTGGCCGGAGCTTCCTCCGCGACCGGAGCCTCGACCGCCTCGACCGCCTCGACCGCCACCGGCGCTTCGACCGGAGCGGTTTCGGCGGCGGGCGTGTCCTCGTCCTTCTTGCGGCGGGTGCGCTTCGGCTTGGCGGGCGCCTCATCGGCAACCGGAGCGGCGACCTGAGCAGCTTCGGCCACCGGCTCGACGGCGTCCGCTACCGGCTCGGCATCGGCCTTTTTGCGGCGGCTGCGCTTGGGCTTGGCGGGTGCCTCTTCGGCGACCGGCTCGGGCTGCGGCGCATCGGCCTCGACCGAAACGTCTTCACCGGCCTCGACCGCAACGTCCTCGACAGCACCGTCATCACCGACGCCATTGCCGCGACGGCCGCCACGACGGCCGCGGCGACGGCGCTTGCGGCCCTCACCCGATTCGTCGGCAGCTGGTGTGTCGGTGACTGCTTCGACGGAGTCGCCGGCTTCGCTATCCTCGTCAGCACCCTCGGCGTCCGAAACCTGCTCGCCTTCGGTACCCTGCAGACCTTCACCGTCCTCACGACGACCGCGACGGCCACGGCGGCGGCGGCGGCGCTTGCGGCCCTCGGCTTCGGTCTCGGTGCGCTCGCCACGGTCGCGACGCTCACGCGGGGCGCGGGCTTCGACCTCCTCTTCCTCTTCGTCTTCTTCCTCGTCGTCGATCTCGTCGACGATATCCTCTTCGATCTCCTGGATCGCGGCAGCGAACTTCGGCGCGTGCGCGGGCGGCGGGCCGCTCGCCTCGACCGACATGCGCGCGCCTTCCAGCTCGCCGTCCGACAGGATTTCGACGCGGACGCCGTAGCGATCCTCGATCTCGGCGATGTCGGCGCGCTTGTTGTTGAGGACGTAGAAGGCCGCTTCCTGGCTGCAGCGCAGCGTGATGTGCGAGCCGCGACCGCGTGCGGCCTCATCCTCGATCAGGCGCAGCGCGGACAGGCCCGCCGACGATGCGGTGCGCACCAGCCCGGTGCCCTCGCAATGCGGGCACTGGCGGGTCGAAGCCTCGAGCACGCCGGTGCGCAGGCGCTGGCGGCTCATTTCCATCAGGCCGAACGCGCTGATCCGGCCGACCTGGATGCGGGCGCGATCGTTCTTCAGCGCCTCCTTCATCGCCTTCTCGACCTTCCGGACGTTGGACGAATGGTCCATGTCGATAAAGTCGATCACGACCAGGCCGGCCATGTCGCGCAGCCGCAGCTGGCGCGCGATTTCCTGCGCGGCTTCGAGGTTGGTGGCGGTTGCGGTCTGCTCGATCGAATGCTCGCGCGTCGACCGGCCCGAGTTGATGTCGATCGACACCAGTGCCTCGGTCGGGTTGATGACGAGATAGCCGCCGGACTTCAGCTGCACCACCGGGTGGTACATCGCCGACAATTGCTCCTCGACCCCGGCGCGCTGGAACAGCGGTACCGCGTCGCTGTAATGCTTCACCTTCTTGGCATGGCTCGGCATCAGGAGCTTCATGAAGTCCTTGGCCTGGCGATAGCCGTCATCGCCCTCGACGATCACCTCGTCGATATCCTTGTTGTAGATATCGCGGATCGCGCGCTTCATCAGGTCGCTGTCGCCATAGACCAGCGCAGGCGCGGACGATTGCAGCGTCTTTTCGCGGATCTCGTCCCACAGCCGGGCGAGATAGTCGAAGTCGCGCTTGATCTCGGTCTTGGTGCGCTGAAGCCCGGCGGTGCGGACGATGCAGCCCATCGAGGGCGGCAGCTTGAGGTCCGACATGATCGTCTTGAGGCGCTTGCGATCTGCGGCCGAGCTGATCTTGCGGCTGATCCCGCCGCCATGCGCGGTGTTGGGCATCAGCACGCAATAGCGGCCGGCGAGCGACAAATAGGTGGTCAGCGCCGCGCCCTTGTTGCCGCGCTCTTCCTTGACGACCTGAACCAGCAGCACCTGGCGGCGGCGGATCACGTCCTGAATCTTGTAGCGGCGGCGCAGGTTCATGCGGCGCTGGCGCAGCGCCTCGACCTGATCGTCGCTGCCCTTGCGGCCACGACGGCGGCGGCCGCCACCCTTGCCCTCGTCACCTTCGCCGTCGGACTCGCCGGTTTCGGCGCCGTCCTCATCCTCATCGGACGGGCGCTCGACGACTTCAAAGTCGCCGTCCTCGTCGTCGTGGTCGTCGCTGTCGTCCGCCTCGCGCAGCGCGGCTTCTTCGGCAGCGTGCTCGGCCTCTTCGCGCAGCAGTGCTTCGCGATCCTCTTTGGGGATCTGATAGTAATCGGGGTGGATTTCGCTGAATGCGAGGAAGCCGTGGCGATTGCCGCCATATTCGACGAACGCCGCCTGCAGCGACGGTTCGACGCGGGTCACCTTGGCGAGATAGATATTCCCCTTGAGCTGCTTGCGCTCGGCACTCTCGAAATCAAACTCCTCGATTCGATTTCCTTTGACGACGGCCACGCGGGTCTCTTCCCGGTGGCGTGCGTCGATCAGCATACGCATGGTCATTAGTTGGTCTCCGGGCGCGCCAGGCGGGTGTCAGCCGCGGCGCGCGAACATGATTGCGCCCCGTCAAGATGGGAGCGCAGGGGTTTGGTGATGCCTCTGCTGCATTGGCACGGCCGGACCCGTGGGTGCCCGCCTCCGCCGCCTCGCGCGCGACCGCCTGAGCGGTGCGATGCGGGATGGACGGAAATTGCCTCATGCAGCGTCAACCTGAATTACCGGGCCAAATGGGCCGGCGATGGATACCGAAAGACCCAAATTGGGATCGGTCGGCAGGTTGCCTAGCATCGGCGAACCCGCGCGGCAACATTTCGCGTGCGAACCTCAATCGCGTGCACAACCGGCAGACCCTTGCCGCTTGCCGGCAAAATAATGCCGAATCGCAAATTAACCGCACCGCTTCACCGTGCCGGAAGGTGCCGGTGATTATTCCGGTCGGGTCAGGGAGACTATTTTTGTGAGTATGAATGCATGCTTTTGGGCTGGACCCCCCCCAGCCCGGCGCGGCATATCGCCCGGGTGTCTTTTTTCCTTGCCCTTCTAGCCGGTTTTTTGACCGGCGCTCCGAGTTGGGCAGGGACCATACGTGCCATCGACGTGCAGTCGAACCGGATCGTCATCCGGTT
>CAZWZP010000046.1:0-2500 GCA_964638925.1 uncultured Stakelama sp.
CGAGCGTGGCGCACTCGAACGCGACATCGCCGCCGCGCGCGAGCGCCTTGCCGCCGCGCAGGCCGAACGGCGCAGCTGGACCTCGCGTGCGGGCGAAGCAGCACGCCGCATTGCCGAGATGGACGCGCGCGCAATCGAACTCGCCGAAGCCTCCGAAGCGCTGGCGACGCGCCCGGCCGAACTGGACGCATCGGTCAGCGAGGCCGAACGTGCGAGCGAGAAAGCGCGCATCGAAAGCGCCGCCACACAGCTGGCCGAGCGCGAAGCCGAAGCCGAACTGCGCGGCACCGAAGCGGCCGTCCGCGCTGCCGGCGATGCGCTGGGCGAAGCACGCGAGCAACGCGCCGGTGCCGTCGCCCGCGCCGAGAATCACGATTTACGGCGGGTCGAAATGAACCGCCTGTCGGGCGAGCGGTTCGAATGTCCGCCGCCCGTCCTTTCGCAACGCGTCGGCTTTGATCCTGACAGCGTGCGCGGACCGCAGGACGAATCCGCCGCGCACGACCGGCTGATTGCCGAGCGCGAGCGGATCGGCCCGGTCAACCTCGTCGCCGAAACCGAACTGGCCGAACTCACCACCGCTGCGCAAACCGCGGCTGCCGAGCGCGACGAGCTGATTCAGGCGGTCCATCGGCTGCGCGGCAGCATCGGCACGCTCAACCGCGAGGGACGCCAGCGGCTGCTGACCGCGTTCGAGGCAGTCGACCAGCATTTCCGCCGCCTGTTCACCACTTTGTTCAACGGCGGACAGGCGCATCTTGCGCTGATCGATTCCGACGATCCGCTGGAGGCGGGGCTGGAGATCATGGCGCAGCCGCCAGGCAAGAAGCTTCAGTCACTCACCCTGCTCTCGGGCGGCGAGCAGGCGCTGACCGCCGTCGCGCTGATCTTCGCGCTGTTCCTGACCAACCCCGCCCCAATCTGCGTCCTCGACGAGGTGGATGCGCCGCTGGACGACGCCAATATCGAGCGCTTCTGCGACCTGCTTGACGCGATGTCGCGCGAAACCGCCACCCGCTACCTCATCGTCACCCACAATGCCGCAACCATGAGCCGGATGCACCGCCTGTTCGGCGTCACGATGGTCGAACGCGGGGTCAGCCGGCTGGTGTCAGTCGATCTAGGCGGCGCCGAATCGCTGCTGGCGGCGGAGTGAGCGCCGCCGCCCGCCCCACCCGCTTCCGGCTCGCCTTGTTCGGGTTCGGGGACTTTGCGTTCAATCTCTACTGGCAGAGCGCGATGCTCTTCCTGCTCTTCTACTACACCGATGCGCTGGGGCTGCCGGTGGGGGTGGCGGCGACGATCTTCCTTGCGGCATCGGTATGGGACGGCATCGCTAACTTTGCCGCCGGGTTGCTCGCCGATCGGCATGAGCCGCGCGGGGGGCTGGGGCGGCTGCTCGCCTTGGGTGGTGTGCCGCTGGGCCTCGGCTTCATGCTCGCCTATCTGCCCCCGCTCGCGCCGGGCATGTGGGGGATGGTTGGCATTTTTACGGGCCATATCCTGTTCCGCACTGCCTATGCCTTTCTGAATGTTCCCTATCTGGCGATGAGCGCGCGGGTCAGCGCGGACAGCAACGACCGAGCCTTCGTCGCCGGGGTGCGGATGCTGTCGGGCACGCTGGCCGCGATCGTCGTCGCGCTCGGCACTGTCCCGCTCGGCACTGGGCTGCTTGGCGCACAGGCCGCAGCGGACGCTTATTTCGGGGCAGCGATCCTGTTCGCGCTCGCCGGGGCCGCGATCCTCGCCTTTGTCGGCCTGAGCTATCGCGAGGCGGACGTTCCCGATCGCGCCGCGCCGGTTCCGGTGCTCACCGCATTGCGCGCCATCGCCGCCAACCGCGCCTTCGTGACGCTGAACCTCGCGATGATGGCGGTGATCGTCGCGGTGACGATCCTCAACAAGTCGGTACTCTATTATTTCAAATATTTCCTGCATGACGAGGCGAGCGGGCAACTGGCGCTCGCGTCGATGAGCGTGGTCAGCGCGGTGTCGGTCCCGTTGTGGATGCTGCTCCGCCGCCGGATCGGCGCGCGCGGGCTGTGGTTCCTGGCCGCCGGGCTCGCCAGCGCCGGACTCGCCGCCTTCGCCCTGTTCGATATCCACCGCGCCGGGGTGATGCAGGCCTATCTGATGGCGATGCAGGCGATGATCGTCGGGCTCAACTTCGTCTTCTGGGCGATGCTGCCCAACACGGTCGAATATGGCGAACAACGCACTGGTCTGCGCGTCGAGGGCGCGGTGTTCGGCATGGCGGCTTTGCTGCAGCGCGTCGCCATCGGCATCGCCACCGCAATTATCGGCTTCGGCTTCGATGCCGCCGGCTATGTCGCCAATGTCGAACAAAGCGCGGCGACGCTGACCGCAATGCGCCTCACGATCGGCGCGGTGCCGCTGGCGTTCCTGGCGTTCTCGTGCCTGATGATGGCGCTCAACCCCTTGGCCCGCGGCACCCACGCGCAGATCGTCAAGGATCTGCGCCGCTAGAGACATTTTCAGT
>CAZWZP010000046.1:2591-4030 GCA_964638925.1 uncultured Stakelama sp.
GCTTTGCTGAAAACGACTCTAACTCCCCCCAAATTCGGCACCGCCCCGGGGGAGGAGGGGGAGCTGGAGCGGTGCCGAATCCCGGACCAGGTCCGGGGCGCGCGACCGTCAGGCCGCCGCGAGGGAAAAGGTCGAATGCACGCCCTGTGCTTCAGCTGAGGGCGCGATCCACACGTCGAACACACCCGGCTCGACGGTGGGCTTCAACTCCATGCCGATGAACTCCAGGTCGCGCCGCCGCAGTACGAAGCGCACCGTCTCGCTCGCGCCGGGGGCCAGCGCCAGTTTGCGGAACGCCTTGAGCTCACGCACCGGGCGGGTGATGCTCGCCGCACGGTCGCGGATATAAATCTGGACCACTTACTTGATCGCGCGGGTGCCGCGATTGGTGATCGTCGCGGTGAAGCCGATCTCGCCATCCCAGCCGAGCGTACCCTGTTGCGGAGACAGGCCGGAATACTCGACCTTTCCGTAAGTCAGGCCATGACCGAACGGATAGAGCGCACTGTTCGGCGCCGTCCGCCAGCGCGTCTTGTACGGCTCGAGCTTGTCGTCGCTCGGGTTCGGGCGGCCGGTCGGCTTGTGGGCATAATGATAGGGCTGCTGCCCCGATTCGCGCGGGAAGCTGATCGGCAAGCGCGCCGAGGGGCTATAGTCGCCGAACAGGACATCGGCGATGGCATTGCCGCTCTCCGACCCGAGGAACCAGGTGACGAGGATCGCGGGGGCGTTCTTGACCGCCCCTTCCAGCGCCAGTGCGCGGCCATTCTTGAGCAGCACGACGATCGGCTTCCCAGTCGCCGCGACCGCTTCGGCCAGCGCCATTTGCGGCGCGGGGACGGTGATGCTGGTGCGCGACTGCGCCTCGCCCGACATATTCTCGCTCTCGCCGATCGCGAGCAGCACGACGTCCGCCGCGTTCGCCGCCGCCACCGCCGCCGCGATCCCGCCGTCGAGCGGCTCCTCGACCTTCGAACCGAGCGTCACGGTGACTGGGGCGCTCTTGCCGAGCGCATTGCGCACACCGGTCGCCAGATCGATCGCCTGCTTGTTGTCGCCATAGACGCACCACGGACCATTAAGGTCGTGCTGCCCCTCGGCAAACGGGCCGATGATCGCGATTTTTTTGCCGCTCTTGGGCAAAGGCAGCAGGTCGCCATCATTCTTGAGCATGACGCTCGAGCGCTTGCCCGCCTCACGTGCCAGCGCGAGGTTTTCCTTGGTGCGGCTGCGCGCCGCTTCGCGCTTTTCGTCGATGCGGCGGAACGGATCCTCGAACAGGCCGAGCTTCGCCTTGAGCGCCAGCACCTTGCGCACCGATTCATCGACGCGCGCCATCGGCACCTCGCCCTTTTCGACCAGGTCGGGCAGGTGGTCGCGGTAGAAACCGCTGGTCATGCTCATGTCCACGCCGGCCATGAAGGCGAGCTTGGTCGCCT
>CAZWZP010000046.1:4066-10287 GCA_964638925.1 uncultured Stakelama sp.
TCCATGTCGCCGGTGTAATCCGACACGACGAAGCCGTCGAAGCCCCATTCGTCGCGCAAAATCTTGCGCATCAGCCATTCATTGCCGGTCGCGGGGACGCCGGACAGTTCGTTGAACGCGGCCATCGCGGTCGGCGCGCCAGCAGCGAACGCGGCCTGGAACGGCGGGAAATAGACTTCGCGCAGCGTGCGCTCGGATACGTCGACGGTATTGTAATCGAGCCCCGCCTCCGCCGCGCCATAGGCGGCGAAATGCTTGGCGCAGGCCATCATCGTGTCGATCGCCTTGAGGCTCTTGCCCTGGAAGCCGCGCACGCGCGCTTCGGCGAACAAATTGCCGAGCAGGATATCCTCGCCCGCCCCCTCGACGCCACGACCCCAGCGCTGGTCGCGGGCGATGTCCACCATCGGCGCAAAGGTCCAGTCGATCCCGGCCGCAGCCGCCTCGAACGACGCAGCCGCAGCCGCCTTTTGCGCCAGCAGAGGCTCGAAGCTCGCCGCCTCGCCCAGCGGAACCGGGAAGATGGTGCGATGGCCATGGATGATGTCGGCGGCAAAGATCAGCGGGATCTTGAGGCGCGAGTCCTTCATCGCCGCCATCTGCATGATGCGGCACATGCGGGCATTGTTGCCGTTGAACACACCGGTGATGCGACCCTGGCGCACCTCCTCGACTTGCTGGTCGAAATTGGCGTTGGAGCCGCTCGGCGGGTTCATCGCGATCGCCGCGCCGCCGCCCCATGCCGCCGCCATCAGGCTGAGCTGGCCCGCCTTTTCGTGGATCGTCATCTTGGCGATCAGCGCGTCGACGAAACCGGGGACCTCGATCTTCGCGGCTTCGCGCATCAACGCCCGCGCCGGGCTGTGCAGCCACGCGGCGACCGCACCTGCGCCCATCAGTGCGGCGCGGCGGGAAATCCGGGTGTCGAACATGGTGATCCTCTCCTGAACGGGTCGCACCGGCAACGGTACGGGAAATGGGCAAGAATGGCGCGCCCCGAATAGGGTTGTCGCGGCATCCCGTAACCGGTTACATGCCGTCTCACAAACGGATTTGCAATCGCGAATGACCCGGTGGAGAAGAACGTTCTCAATTTGGGGGACGGGACGATATGGGCGAGGCGACGATTCGGGATGTGGCACGGCACGCACAGGTGTCGATCGCCTCGGTCTCGCGTGCGCTCAACGGTCTAGGCAATGTCCGCGCCGAAACGCGCGAGCGGGTGATCGCCTCCGCAAATGCACTGGGCTACGTACCCCATGCCGGCGCGCGCAGCCTCAGCCTGGCGCGCGCGCACGCGATCGGCGTCGTATTGCCCGACCTGCATGGCGAGTTTTTCAGCGAATTCGTCCGCGGCATGGACCGCGAGGCAAGCCGGCGCGGCTATGTGATGCTGCTGTCGGTGATGCACGACGATAGCGAGCAGGCGGCGGTGGCGCTGCGCGCGATGCGCGGTCGCGTTGATGGGCTGGTGGTGATGGCCCCGCACCTGTCGGAAGCGATGCTGCGCCGCGCGCTACCGACGGGCTTGCCCGCGCTGATCATCAACGGGCCGCGCAGCATTGCCGACCTCGCCACCGTGCGGCTCGACAACGCCGCCGCGACCGAGGCGATGGTCGCACATCTGGTTGCCACCGGGCGTCGCCGGATCGTGCATATCGCCGGGCCGGAGGGCAATATCGATGCTGGCGAGCGCGCCGCTGCGTTCCGCGCCAGCATCGCGCAGCACCTGCCCGGCACCGAGCCGATCGTTCTGCCCGGCGATTTCGCCGAAGAAGGCGGCGAAACGGTCGCGCGGGCGATCGCGGCGGGCGAGGTCGATTGCGACGCGGTGTTCGCCGCGAACGACATGATGGCGCTGGGCTGTCTTCAGGGGCTACGCGCCGCCGGGATCGATGTGCCGGGGCAAGTCGCAGTCACCGGTTTCGACGATATCCCGCTGGCGCGCTATCTCGGCGTCACCACGATGCGGGTGCGGATCGCCGAGCTCGGCGAACAGGCGATCGGCCGGGTGATCAACGTGCTCGAAGGCGAAGGTGCCGACACCCGCGCCGAGCTGCACCAGGCCGAACTGGTGGTGCGCGCGACGAGTGCGGGTTAACGCACCCGCACCGGCTTGCTGCGCTTCGAAACGCCGGTTTCGTTGAATGCTTCGACCGCGGCGTAATAGCCGACACCCTTGTTGAGCGCGCGCAGGTCGAGGCTGGCCAGCGGATCACCGCCCAGCTCGTCCGCGAACACCTGATAGGTCAGCGTCAGCCGATCCGGGCGAATGCCCCACATGACATTGTATCCAACCGCCCCCGGCACTTTGCGCCAGCGCACCGTCGCGTTGCGTTCGTCCGTGTCGCGGATCGCCGCCACCCCACCCGGCGTAGCAGGCGCGCGGCCATCGGCATTGCCGAACACGCGCAGGTCGTTGATCGCCAGATGCGCGCCGCCGATATGGCCATGGACATAGCGGACGAAGCGGACCTTCGCGGGCGTTTCCAGCTGGAAATAGGCGTTGGGCCGGTCGCGGCGCGGCGCTTCAGTCTCCGCCAGCTTCGACCAGCTTTTGCCATCGAGCGACCCCTCCAGCCGGAACTCGGTATAGATGTCGGGCGCATCGCCATAGCGGCCCGACTTGTAATCGGCGAAATTGACCTGGATCGCGCGCACCGTCTTCGCCGCGCGCAGGTCCATCGTCAGCGTCTCGCCCGGCTGCTTGCTCGCGGCGACCCAGAAGGTGCGGGGGTTTTCGTCCGCCGCGCGGCTGGCGACAAATTCGCCCAACGTCGAGGATGCGGTCAGGGGCTTGCGGTACGACAGCAGCATCCAGCCGGTGAACAGCCCCTCGATATCCTCGACCTTGCCCTCCGGCATCCAGTGCGGGAAATCCCCGAAGCGCGACGAGGCCCACATTTGCCCGTCGGCCTCGAACCGCGTCGGGAACAGGTTGATCCGCCGCTCGAACGTCCAGTTATGGCCGAGCCAGGGCGTGCCGCTGTTCCACCAATTGCCGTGATGGTCCTGCACGGTGGAGCCATGCCCCGCGCCCTCGACGAACCCGCCCGGCTTGTAGGCGACCGGGTTCCACGGGGCGTACTCGAACGGGCCAAGCGGCGATTTCGAAACATACGCGCCATTGGCATAGGCGTTATATTCGGTCCCCGGCGCGCCATATTGCAGGTAATAGGTGCCGGCGACCTTGGTCATCCACGCGCCTTCCATGAACGGCTTGATCGGCGTGCCGTCGGGCAGAGTTCCGGAATGATCCTGTCCGAACCGTTCCCAGCCGTGATTTTCGGGGTCGAGCTTGAACGTCTCAGTCGCGCGGCCCTTGTAGATCATCCGACCGTCGCGAAATTCGATTTCGATGCCGTAGAGCGGGAAGACGTTGGAAGATCCCCAATAGAAATACCATTTGCCGTCATCGTCCAGAAACAACGCCGGATCCCACGGCCCGGGCGGCACGTCGCCCGGCTTCATATTCGCCTCGCCCCCCGGCCAGACCTGTCCCGGCAGACGCGGCATCCGGCGGACGAAATAGTCGAGCTTGCCCGTCTCCGGCGCGTCGGACACATAGACCGACCCCGGCTCCATCATCGAGGGCATCAGGTATAGCCGCTCGCCATCCGACCAGGCGGCGGGGGCGACGAACCCGCCCTTTTCCCAGCGGCTCGGCGTGATGAAGGTCCAGTCGATCAGATTGGTCGAGCGCCAATAGCCCTCGGCCAGCGTCTGGAAGAGATAGTAAGCGCCCTTGTGCCGGATGATCACCGGATCGGCACCGGTGCGGTACGAGATATCCTCGTTCACCTGCTCATAATTGTAGCGATAGTCGAGGTCGATCGGATTGGCGTAGCTGCGCTTGCCGGGCTGTGCGGCAGCGGAGCCCATCGCCAACAGGCCGGTCAGTGCCAGAGCGGTGGTCGCACGCATCAATCATCTCCCAAACCCGCGCATGTTCCGCGACTATGGCGTTTGTAACCGGTTACAAACGGAAATGGAACCAAGCGCGCTTGCAATTCTGCAATCCGTCCGGTCGAGCGAGTCTTGAACGCCGAGACGTTCGGGGCCGGGTCAGGCGCGCAAGGATCGCGCCGAAGCTGCGCCCGTGCGATTCAGAAACTCGGGCCGGAGACGGCGCGCTTCTGAACCTTGGGTGCATTTTTAAGCGCTTCGGCGATGGCGGGGGCGCGGGTATCGCGGGCTGCATAGTCGCGCGCGCTCATGCCTGCCAGCCGATCGACCATGTCGGGGTCGGCACCGCTGGTCAGCAACAGCTGGACCTGTTCCGCGTCGCGGCGCTGCACCGCGCGCATCAGCGGCGTTTCGCCACCATTATTGGCAAGATTGACGTTGCCACGACGGGTGATGATTTCGCGAATGCCTTCCATCCACGCCGCCTCGACCGCCAGCATCAGCGCGGTATTGCCCGCCCCGTCCTGCAAATTCACATTGCCACCACGCGCCAGGATGAAACGCAGATAGGTCATATCGCGGCGCTTGGTAACGATATGGATCGCCGCTTCGCCCTTGTCGTCTTTGGCATTGACGATGGTCTGACCAGGTGCGTTGAGATATTCAGTAACCTTGTTGCCATCCTGCTCGCGCACGGCTTTGAGGAAGTTGTAGCTTTCAGAAAAGCGCTGCGCGCCGGCTGGAAGCGCTACGCTCAGCAGCGCCGCGGCGAATACGAGCCGGGACGGAACGGTCAACATGGTCGGAACACACCTCTGATAGGACGCAAGCCTTGCCTAATACCCCCTATCAGATCATGGGTCGCCTTGTCATGAACAGGATCGCTTTTATCGCCCTCCCCGCCCTGCTGGCGCTTGCCGCCTGTGGCGGGGGCTCACCACAGCCCAAGTCGCTGGCCGATGCGCCGCTCGCCGGCGCCTCGATCGGCGGGCCGTTCACGCTGGTCAATGGCGACGGCAAGACCGTCACCGAGAAGGACTTCGCCGGCAAATACCGCATCATGTATTTCGGCTACACCTTCTGCCCCGATGTTTGCCCGGTCGATGTCCAAAATATCGGCGGCGCGATGAAGCGGCTGGACCAGCAGAATCCCGAGCTGGCGGCGAAGATTGTCCCCGTGTTCGTGTCGATCGACCCGGCGCGCGATACGCCCGCCGTGGTCAAGGAATTCACCGCCGCGTTCCACCCGCGCATGGTCGGTCTGACCGGCAGCGCGGCGCAGGTCGATGCGGCGGCAAAGGTCTATCGCGTCCCCTATGCCAAGCGCGTGACGCCGACCGGCTATCTGATGGATCATGGCCGTCAGGCCTATCTGATGGGGCCGAATGGCGAGCCGATCGCATTGTTGCCGCAGGAGCAAAGCCCCGAGGCGATCGTCGCGGAAATCACGCGGTGGATCGGCTGACCCCGTTCTGGGAATTGCCGCTCTCCCGGCTCGACCGCGCGCAGTGGGAGGCGCTGTGCGACGGCTGCGGCAAATGCTGTCTGCACAAGGTCGAGGATGCCGATAGCGGCGACATCTATGCCACCAATGTCGCGTGCCGGTTGCTCGACCGCGATCAGGGGCGGTGCAGCGATTATCGCCACCGCCACGCCTATGTCGCCGAATGCGTGCGGCTGAATGCGGGCAATGTCGACGATATCGCGTGGCTGCCGATGACCTGTGCCTATCGGCTGCGCGCGGCGGGCGAGCCGCTGCCCGAATGGCATTATCTGATCTCGGGCAGTCGCGAGAGCGTGCATGAGGCGGGCGAATCGACCCGTGGCTGGACGATTTCCGAGGATATGGCGGGCGACCTCGAACATCATATGGTCGACCGCATCCTGTGAGTGCGCCGATCCAGATCGTCCGCCACCCACGCGCGCGGACGATGCGGCTGTCGGTCGACCAAGCAACCGGGGCGGTGCGGCTGACAATCCCGCCGCGCGCACCGGCAGGGCCGGCTTTGCGCTGGGCCGAGGGGCAGGGGGAGTGGATCGCCCGCGCGCTCGCCAACCGCGCCGCGCCGACGCCGTTCGAACCGGGGGCGACGATCCTGTATCTGGGCGAAGAGGTTGGCCTTGGCTGGGACAGCGGCTTTCCGCGCACGCCGTTGCTCGACGACGGGCAGATCATCGCGGGCGGGCCGCGTGAGGGGTTTGAGCGACGGATCGAACTGTGGCTGCGCAAACGGGCGCTGGAGACGCTGAGCGCAGAAACTGCGGAATATGCCGCGCTGTCGGGCGTAAAGGTCAGCAAGGTCGCGATCGGCGAT
>CAZWZP010000046.1:10297-16430 GCA_964638925.1 uncultured Stakelama sp.
AGGGGCGCTGGGGCAGCTGCGCGTCATCGGGCGTGATCCGCTACAACTGGCGGCTCATTCTCGCGCCGCCCGCCGTGCGCCGCGCGACGGTGGCGCATGAAGTGGCGCACCGCACGCATATGAATCACAGCCCCGCGTTCCACGCGCTGGTGCGCACGCTGTACGGTCGCGATCCGAAGCCGGAGCGGGCGTGGCTGCGCGCCAACGCGATGCGGCTTCACTCGTTCGGACGGTCGTCCTGAGGCGCGCGTAGCGGCTCGCGCGCTGGCTGTTGCTGCTGTGCCGGGGGACGGTCGACGGGATCGCGGCGCGGGGCCGGTTGCGGGTCGCGCGGGGCGTCACGACCGGTCATGCGGTCGAGCCAGTCCTGACTGATGCCGCCTTCGTCGCCGGGGGCGGGATCGCCCTCGATCGGTTCTTCGCCCCGGGGTACCGGATTGCCGTCGGCATCGACAAAGACGCCATTATCGGCCTCGCCCCAGGCCTCCTGATCGGGTTCGAGCTGCCATTCGGGCAGGGTCACTTCGGTCTCGAAATTTTCGACCGGGCGGTTGGCGACGGCAACGCGCATGAAATTGGCGAAGGCGCGCGCCGGAGCGGTGCCACCCTGCAGTCCGCCGACACGCTTGGCATCGTCGCGGCCCATCCACACGCCGGTGGTGAGGCCCGAGGAGAAGCCGAGGAACCAGCCATCCTTGTTCGATGTGGTCGTGCCGGTCTTGCCCGCCACGGGGCGACCGATCTGCGCCGCCTTGCCGGTGCCGGTGTTGACCGCGGTCTGCAGCAAATCGGTCATTTGCGCGGCGACATACGGGGCGACCAGCACGCGCGAGGTATCGACCTCATGCTGGTAGATCACCGCCCCGTTCGCGGTGACGCGGGTGATGGCATAGGGGGTGACCGCCACGCCCTTTTGCCCGACCGAGGCGAAGGCGCGGGTCATGTCGATCAGCCGGACGTTGGAGGTGCCGAGCACCATCGCCGGCTGAGTGTTGATCGGCGTCGTGACGCCAAAGCGCCGCGCCATATCGGCGACGGTGCCAAAGCCCGTTTCCTGCCCCAGCTTCGCCGCGACGGTATTGATCGAATAGGCAAAGGCCGAGCGCAGCGTCATCTCGCCGTTGAACCGCCCGCTAGTGTTGCGCGGGCTCCAGCCGTTGATCGTGACGGGCTCGTCAACCACCCGGTCCTCGACCTTACGCCCCGCTTCAAGTGCGGCGAGATAGACGAACAGCTTGAACGCCGATCCCGGCTGGCGGGTCGCCTGGGTCGCGCGGTTGTAGATCGACGAGACATAGTCGCGCCCGCCCACCATCGCGCGGACCGCGCCGTCGCGGTCTAGGCTGACCAACGCGCCCTGCGCTCCTGCAGGCGTGTTCGCCTGAATCGCCTGGGTCGCGGCGTTCTGCATCTTGAGGTCGATCGTCGTCCACACGTCGAGCGGGGCGACGGTCTCGTCGATCAGCACTTCGAGCTGAGGAAGCGCCCAGTCGGTGAAATAGCGCACGCTATTCTGCTTTGGCGCGGCAGCGAGCTTGACCGCCGCGGGGCTGGCAGTCGCGGCCTCTTCAGCAGTCAGCGCGCCGGTTTCGACCATCACGTCCAGCACGACGCTGGCGCGGCCCACGGCCGCCTGTGCATCCGCAGTCGGGGAATAGCGCGACGGCGCCTTGACCAGGCCTGCGATTACCGCCGCTTCGGATAGGGTGAGATTGGTCGCAGCGTGGCCGAAAAAGGTGCGCGAGGCGGCGTCGATGCCATAGGCGCCGCCGCCAAAATACACCTTGTTCAAATAGAGTTCGAGGATCTGATCCTTGGTGAACTTGCGCTCCAGCGCGAGCGCCAGGATCATCTCGCGGAATTTGCGCCCGACATCGTATTTGTTCGACAGGAAGATGGTGCGCGCGACCTGTTGCGTGATGGTCGATGCGCCCTGCAGCCGGCGGCCGGTGCCGCGATTGTCGATGGCGAATTTGGTAATGCGGGCGAGCGCGACCGGATCGACCCCCCAGTGCGAGCGGAAGCGGCGATCCTCGATCGCCACCATCGCGTCGCGCATCGGCTCGGGAATCTTGTCATATTCGATCCACTCGCCATAGCTCGGTCCCAGCGACACAATCACCGTGCCATCGGCGGCATGGACGCGGATCATCTGGCCATTGGGGGAGGATTTGAGATCCTCGTAGCTCGGCAGCGACGCCTTGGCGGTATAGACTGCGATGAGCAGCGCGATGAACGCAGCGAGCGCCGTCAACGCAATGCCGCCACCCACCCACAGGAGGATGCGGCGCGCCTTGGGCGAGAGCATTGGTTTACGGGTGGCCATGGGACGCTGTCTGACGATTTACGGGTGAACCGATGCTGTCACAAGCGAATCATTCGTCGCCCGATGCCGCTCTCGCCCGGAATTCGAGCGCGACCGAGTTGATGCAATAGCGCAGTCCGGTCGGCGGCGGGCCATCGGGAAAGACATGGCCCTGATGCCCGTCGCAGCGGGCACAGCGCACCTCAATCCGCGTCATGCCGTGGCTGATGTCGTGATGCTCGCTAATATGGTCGGGCGCGACCGGGCGGGTGAAGCTCGGCCAGCCCGACCCCGAATCATATTTGTTGTCGCTGTCGAACAGCTCAAGATGGCACCCTGCACAGCGATAGAGGCCATCGGCCTTGTTGTCCGAATAGTGACCCGAAAAGGCACGTTCGGTCCCCGCCTCACGTAACACATGATATTGTGCGGGGGTGAGGCGCTGGCGCCACTCCGACTCAGACAGGTTGAGCTGATCCATGCGCGCAGATGTGTGGTGCGCGATGGCTCCCGTCAACGGGCGTCCTCAATCGGTCTGTGCATCCTTCCACGCCCACCACAACTGTGCCGGCGGCACATTCCACCATTCCATCGCATGGTCGATCCGCGGGAAATGGGGTGTGAGGAAATTGCGGACATTGGGGTTGAACTGATAGACAAGGAACTGGCCACCGGGGCGCAGAGCCTGATGCGTCGCTGCGGCGATTTCCTCCCCTACGCCAGCGGGCAGGGTCGAGAAGGGAAGGCCCGACAGGACATAGTCGGCGTGCGGCTCGCCGTGATCGGCGACAATCTGGTTCACGTCTGCGGCTGACCCATGGATCGCGGAAAAACGCGGGTCGACGATCGTCGCGCGCAGATAGGCAACGAAATCGGGGTTGGTGTCGATCGCGATATATTTTGCGTTCGGTCCCAGCCGGTCGAGGATGGGACGACAAAAGGTTCCGACGCCCGGACCATATTCGACGAACACCTTGCACTGGTCCCAGTCGACCGGGCCGAGCATCTTGCGGATCAGCTTCCCCGAAGAGGGGATGATCGAACCGACCATCACCGGGTGCTTGAAAAATCCCTGAAGAAACAGCGCCTGGGGCGAAAGCGGGCGCGAAGCCTTGCGCTTCGTGCGGGCAATCGTGGTCGAACCGGTCATCAAATATCCTCAAATCGGTGTCGCGTATCTGTAGGACAGTTGCAACGCCTCTGTCATCATTCACGTGCCGCGTTAACGTTCTTCGCCTCGTGGCAGTTGCGCAGCGGGGCGAAACGTTTCATCCTGAAACGCATGGAGCATCCGCGTACACATCCGCGCATTGGGCAGGTCGCCGTGATCTTCGTGTCCGAGTCCACCGGTACGGACGAACCTGGCTATGCCGCCGCCGCCGAGGCGATGGCCGAGCTGGTCGCGCAGCAGCCGGGCTATTGCGGTGTCGACTGGGTCGGCAGCCCCGAAGGGGGCGAGATCACGATCAGCTATTGGGCGGACGACGCCAGCGCCGCGGCGTGGCGCGACCATCCCGAACATGCCCGCATCCAGCATGAGGGGCGGGGGAAGTGGCTCCAACGCTATGATTTGATGGTCGTCGATATCCGCCGCGGACATCAGTGGGCGCGGTGAGTTCGGCGCGGATGGATCGCACCTTTGCGATCCTGTTCGCGGTGATGTTCGTGATCGCGGCGGGCAACACTGCGCTGCAATCGGTGCTACCCGCGCTTGGGCGTTCGCTGGGCGTGCCCGACAGCGCGGTGGCGGCGGCGTTTTCGGTTTCGGCGTTGCTGTGGACGATGGTCGCGCCCTTCTGGGCCAATCGGTCGGATCGCTATGGGCGGCGCAAGATGGTGCTGCTGGGGCAGGTCGGGCTGACTGCGTCGCTGTTTTTCTGTGGCCTGTTCCTTGCCGCCGGGATCAATGGCTGGATCGCGCCGGTCACGGCCTTTGCCTTCTTCGTCGCCGCGCGGATGCTGTACGGCGGCTTTGGGTCAGCGGCGCCGCCCGCGATCCAGGCGATTGTCGCCTCGCGCACCAGCCGCGAAGAGCGGACCAAGGCGCTGACCCTGCTCGGCTCGGCGTTCGGGCTCGGAACCATCCTTGGCCCGGCGATTGCGCCCTATCTGGTGCTGGGCGATCTGTGGCGGGGCGGGCCGACGATCGGCCTTGCCGGGCCAGCGCTGATCTTCAGCATCGTCGCGCTGGCGATGCTGTTCGCGGTCGCCCGGCTGCTCCCGCGCAATGTCGATGAGAGCATCAGCCATGGCGCAGCGTCGAGCTATCCGTCGATCGGCGGGCAGGCGAGCGGGGCGAGCGTCACTGCGGCGACCGCGGACAAGATCGAGCCGATCGGATTCCTCGACCCGCGCGTGCGGGCGTGGATGATCTGCGGCCTCGTCCTTGGCCATGCGCAGGCGATGGCGGGGCAGGTGATCGGGTTCCTGATCATCGACCGGCTCGGCGTCGCGCCGCTGGAGGCGATCGAAGCAACAGGGCTGGTGCTGATGATGGGCGCGGGGTCGGCGCTGCTGGTGCAGTGGGGGATCATCCCGCTGCTGGGCCTCAACCCGCGTCAGTTGATGCTGATCGGGTTGAGTTTGAGCGCGGTGGGGTGTCTGGCGACCGGGACTGCGACCTCGCTCTACGGCATCGCCACCGCCTATGCGCTGACGACGATGGGGTTCGGCTTTTCACGCCCGGGCTTCACCGCCGGATCGTCGCTGGCGGTGGGGCAGGGCGCGCAGGGGTCGGTCGCGGGGAAGGTCACGTCGATCAACGGCGCGGCCTTCATTCTCGGCCCGTCGATCGGCGTTGCGCTGTACGGCGGTTGGCGGCCGCTCCCCTATCTGGTCGCGGCCGCCGCCCTGGCAGTGCTGGTCGTCTATGGCTGGTTCAGTCTTCGGACGAGCGAGTCCGCCCCTGCAGCATCCCCGGAGCGATAAAGCCGATCGGGTTCAGTGACACGGCGTCCTGCTTCATCTTCGAGACGATCTGTTCGTACTCGCGCTCCATCTCCGGCGTGACAGTCGCGCGCGAATCGGCGAGCGCCGCTTCGAAATGCGCCATCGTCACCGTGCTGGCGGCAGGGCGCTCGCGCAGCGCGGCAAGGCCCGCGCGCCGGGCGACGTCCTCAAGGTCCGCGCCGGTGAAACGTTCGGTCCGCGCCGCCACCGCAGCGAGATCGACATCGTCGGCGAGCGGCATCTTCTGCGTCTGGATGTTGAGGATGCGCTCGCGCCCGGCCGCGTCGGGCACACCGACATAGATCAGCTCGTCGAGCCGGCCCGGCCGCATCAGCGCGGGGTCGATCAGGTTCGGGCGGTTGGTCGCCCCGATCACCACGACCGACTGGAGTTCCTCCAGCCCGTCCATCTCGGCAAGGATGGTGTTGACCACGCGCTCGGTCACCTGCGGCTCGCCCATGCCCGACCCGCGTGCGGGGACGAGGCTGTCGAGTTCATCGATAAAGATCACGCAGGGCGCGACCTGACGTGCGCGCGCGAACAGCCGGGCGATCTGCTGCTCGCTCTCGCCATACCATTTGGACAGCAGGTCGCTCGACTTGGTGGCGATGAAGTTCGCCTCCGCCTCGCGCGCGACCGCCTTGGCGAGCAAGGTCTTGCCGGTGCCGGGCGGGCCATAGAGCAGGAAGCCCTTGGCCGGGCGGATGCCGAGCCGGCGGAACGCGTCGGGATCGCGCATCGGCAGCTCGACGCCCTCCTTGAGGCGCATCTGCGCATCGTCGAGGCCACCGACATCTTCCCATTTGATGTTCGGCTTTTGCACCATCACCTCGCGCATCGCGCTCGGCTGGACGCGCTTCAGCGCCTCGACGAAATCCT
>CAZWZP010000046.1:16464-16932 GCA_964638925.1 uncultured Stakelama sp.
GGTTTTGTCGCTGAGGTTGAGGCGCGGCATGATCCGGCGCACGGCTTCGATCGCCGCCTCGCGCGCCAGTGCCGCGATGTCCGCACCGACAAAGCCGAAGGTGGTGCGGGCGAGCTCGTCCAGATCGACGCGCTCTTCGATCGGCATCCCGCGCGTGTGGATGCCGAGAATCTCGCGACGCCCGCGCTCGTCGGGGACGCCGACGATGATCTCGCGGTCGAAGCGGCCGGGACGGCGCAGCGCCTCGTCGATCGCCTCGGGCCGGTTGGTCGCGGCGATGACGACGATGTTGGCGCGCGCCTCCAGCCCGTCCATCAGCGTGAGCAGCTGGGCAACGAGGCGTTTTTCGGCCTCGCCCGATACCTGGCCACGCTTGGGCGCGATCGAATCGATTTCATCGATGAACACGATCGAGGGGGCGTTCTTCGATGCTTCCTCGAACACGTCACGCAGCCGCTTTTCCGATTC
>CAZWZP010000046.1:16993-20265 GCA_964638925.1 uncultured Stakelama sp.
TGGCGACCGCGCGGGCGAGGCGGGTCTTGCCGGTGCCGGGCGGGCCATGCAGCAACACCCCCTTGGGCGGATCGACGCCGAGGCGCTGAAACAGTTCGGGATAGCGCAGCGGCAGCTCGACCATCTCGCGCAGCTGGTCGATCGTCGCGGCCATGCCGCCGATATCATCGTACGTCACATCGGCGCGGCGCAGTTCGCGCGCCTCCTCGAACTCGTTGCGCAGCTCGATCTCGGTCTCGGCGTCGATATGGACGATGCCGCGCGGCACCGCCGACACCACGGTCAGACGAATCTCCTGCAACGCATAGGCGGGCGCGCGCAGATGCTGGAGCACGTTGGGTGGCATGTCCGACACGCGCTGTTGTCCGACGGTCGAAATGGTGTCGCCTTGGCAGAGCGGACGGCCGAGAAATGTGCGGCGGAGCGCGTCGCCTGATCCTTCGAGACGCAGGTCACGGCGCGCGGGCGCGAAGATCACGCGAGTCGCGGGGCGCGACTCGGCCTTGCGCACCTCGACATAATCGCCCGAGCCGACGCCGGCATTGGCGCGTTGAAGCCCGTCGATGCGCAGCAGCTCCAGCCCCTCATCCTCGGGATAGGGAAAGACGACGCGCGCGGGTGTGGTGCGCTTGCCGATAATCTCGACTACATCGCCCTGTTGCAGGCCGAGCGCGTCCATCATCGCGCGGGGCAGATGTGCAAGGCCGCGTCCGCTGTCTTCGGGTCGCGAATTGGCGACCTGTAGCTTGCGTGTGTCCGTCTCGGTATCAGCCATCGGCTCTCCTTTCGCCCGTGCGGGGTGACGCGCCAGATAGGCACGCGGTTCCCAGTCGCCTAGGTTGAGGACCGTTTCGCACACGATTCGGGCAAAAAAAATGGGCCGGTCCGAAGACCAGCCCTTTGAAAGGTTTAGGAGAGGATGCCTGAAAGGCACGTCCTATGTGCAGTGCGGCGAGTTTTTGTGCAAGTGCGAAGAGCGTTCGTTGCGATTGCAGATTCTGCAATCTGTAACATTCGCGGATTACTGCCGTTGACAAAGGTGTCATGCACGGGACGCCAGCGGGAATGAGTTGCAATATGCTACGCTGCACCACAGAAATATAAGATGCGCAGGCTGCCGCCCCTCACCGCCATCGAGGCGTTTGTCCAGGTCGCACGGCTGGGATCGGTCAAGGCCGCGTCAGAGGAACTTGCGCTGTCCTCCCCCGCGCTGAGCCGGCGGGTGCAGGCGCTGGAGCGCTTTATCGGCAAGCAATTGTTCGAGCGGCGGCATCAGGCGATGAAACTGAACGCGGAGGGCGAGCGGTTGCTGCACCTGATCGCGCCGGCACTCGACACGATGAGCGACGCGATCGAGAGCATGAACAGCGGTACCGAGGTGCTGCGCCTGCGACTCGGCACGCCGTCGCTGTTCGCGAGTCAGCGGCTGCTGCCGCATTTGACCGGGTTGCGTGCTGTGCATCCGCAGCTTCATCTCGACATTGATACCGGCGGGCATGGCATGTCGCGGCTGGGCGACGGACTGGATGCGGCGATCGTGCTGGCGCGTGATATCGAGCCGACCTTGTACGGGCGGCGACTTGACCGCAACCGCATCCGCCCGGTGGCGGCGCGGCGTCTGGCGCATGGGCCAGAGGCGATCGGTCGGCCCGAGGAACTGGCCGGCTCTTCGATCCTGGCGCATCGCGACATGGCCGACAGTTTCGAAATCTGGCGCGCGGCGCTGGGCCTGCCCGATCTGGAGCCGGTGTCGATCGACCTGTTCGATTCGGGGTCGCTGCTGCTCGAGGCGGCGGCGCAGGGGGTGGGAATCGCCTTCATGCTCGATTCGCACCGCATCGATCCCGACGATCCGCGTATCGGC
The DNA here is from genome assembly GCA_964638925.1 of uncultured Stakelama sp. Classification (GTDB taxonomy): domain Bacteria; phylum Pseudomonadota; class Alphaproteobacteria; order Sphingomonadales; family Sphingomonadaceae; genus Sphingomonas. Next base: position 18,858 of record CAZWZP010000046.1, read on the forward strand.
ACGCTGTTCGGCGAGCCGAGCGTCAAGAGCCCGTACAGCTACTGGTTCGTCTGCCGCCCCCGCGCGCTGGAGCAGCGACCGGTGAAGCTGTTCCATGACTGGCTGATCGGGTTGTTCGATATTGAGGGTTAGTGCGATTCTCGCTTGTCCAAGCGACGGGCAACGGCCAGCCCCAGAGCAGCCAAACACAAGGTCACGGCTAATCCGGCCAAGCGATCTTCAAGCGAGAAATCTCTTCGGAACGTCAGAAAAAGCAGATTGATACAGGTGGGCAGGCCAACCGCCATCCAGGTTCGGCTGCGGCGATACTCGCTGCGAGATAGGCCGCCCCAGATGATCGGTCCCAAAATAATGAGATTGAACGCAGCGCCGCTCACTACAGCAGGGTCAACGCTCACAACGGCCGCCCGTCCTGATCCATCAGCACCTCGCGCCGGCCGACATGGTCGGGGCGGGAGACGAGGCCGTCCTTTTCCATCCGTTCGACCAGCCGCGCCGCCGAGTTGTAGCCGACGCGCAGCTGGCGCTGGAGCCATGACGTCGATGCCTTCTGACTCTCCGCGACCAGTTGGACCGCGCGGCGGTAGAGCTGTTCCTCGGGCGAATCCTCGCCGGTGGGCGCTCCGTCCAATGCGAACTCGCCGCCCTCCGGTTCTTCGGTGACGGCGGAGATATAATCGGGTGCGCCTTGCGAGCGCCAGTGATCGGCGACCGCCATCACCTCTTCATCCGACACGAACGGGCCGTGGACGCGGGCGATCTGCTTGCCGCCGGGCATGTAGAGCATGTCGCCCTTGCCCAGCAGCTGCTCGGCACCCTGTTCGCCCAGGATCGTGCGCGAATCGATCTTCGACGTGACATGGAAGCTGATTCGCGTCGGCAAATTCGCCTTGATCACGCCGGTGATGACGTCGACCGAGGGGCGCTGCGTCGCCATGATGAGGTGGATGCCCGCCGCGCGTGCCTTTTGCGCCAGACGCTGGATCAGGAATTCGACTTCCTTGCCTGCGGTCATCATCAGATCGGCGAGCTCGTCGACGATGATGACGATCTGCGGCAGCGGGTTGAGGTCGAGCGTTTCTTCCTCATACAGCGGCTTGCGCGTTTCGGGGTCGTAGCCGACCTGGACCTTGCGGCCGAGCTTCTGTCCCTTGGCCAGCGCCTGGCGCACCTTGTCGTTGAAGCTGCCCAGGCTGCGGACGTTGACCGACGCCATCATGCGATAGCGTTCCTCCATCTGCTCGACCGCCCATTTGAGCGCGCGCACCGCCTTGGGCGGGTCGGTGACCACGTCGGCGAGCAGGTGGGGGATGTCCTTGTACATGCTGAGTTCCAGCATCTTCGGGTCGATCATGATCATGCGGCACTGGTCCGGGGTGAGCCGGTAGAGCAACGACAGGATCATGCA
>CAZWZP010000047.1:0-20242 GCA_964638925.1 uncultured Stakelama sp.
GCGCGAAAACCCGCCGAAAATCCGGTGGTCCCGCGAGCGCGCCGCTCCGCGCGCCGCGCCTGCATCGCCCCCCGCGCGCCCGCCCACCGGGTCAGGCGCGCATTCTCCTCGCTCACCGCCGCATTCGCGCGTGCGGCATTGTTCGCCTCCATGCCGCCCATCACATTGCCCGCGACGGACAGCGCCAGCGCAATCGGTGCCGCCGCCGCCATTATCCTGCTCCTCCTCGTGTCCCCGCGTGCCGGAACAGCATCGCGTCGGCCCCGTCCTCGAATGCCTCGGTCAGCACCGCCTCCAGCCGAAAACCCATCAGGCGCACCAACCGCACGCCTTCCTCGTTGCCCGCCCGCACCATGACGTCGATGCGCCGGTGCGGCAGCTTCGCGATCAGGTCGCGGGTCGCGCGCACGATCCCGCGCGCCTCCTGCCGCGCGCCGGGCGCGAACTCGGCCCACATCGTCGCCCATTGCGGATGGCTGGCGCACGCCCCGCCGATCATCACCACCGCCCCGGTCGCCTTGCTCCGTATGGTGAACGCCGTTCCGGCCGCCGCCATTCCCATCGCACGCGCCGCCTGCGCATGGGTCAGGCCCAGATCGGTGGCATCTTCGACCCGGAACACGGTCACGCCGATCATCGCTGGCGCACCTCGACCGTGGGCTGGATCGCGCGGATCGTCGCCCCCTGCGGCAAGTACCGCTCGATCGTCACCTGTCCGAACCGATCGTCGGTGCCGGTGTCCTCGCGGATCAGGATGCCGGTATCGGGCACGAAACCCGCATCCGCCACGCTGTCCCCCTGCATCTGCTCGATCGTCAGCCACTCGCTGCGCTGCACACGGATGCGCAGCCCCAGCGCCTTCAGCACGTTGATCGCCAGGCGGGAAATGCGCCGCATCTTGCCCATCGGCGGGCCATTGTCGCCCCCGGCATCGACCGGCAACGTGGTCAGGCGGCACGGGAAGGGCAGGCCCGCGATCACGCGCGTCGCGGGGTTGGGCAGGGTGAACATGCCGTCCCCGTCCACCGCAATATCGGCATAGGCCGCCCACGGTCCGCTCCCGCCCGCCGCCTGCACATGGATCGTCGCATCTGCCAGATGCGCCACCGGCCCGAACAGCGTGGCGGGCTCGCCCTCATATTCGACGGCCATGTCGGTCATCGCCGGATCGTCGGCGTCGCCCTCCTCGCGGAACTGCGCCAGCCGCACGACGTGCCAGTCATCGTTCCACGTGACGGCGGCCCATAGCTGCCCCAGCGTGCCGGTCGGATCGGTAATGCCGCAAATCGACTGCACCGCCACGCCTTCGGCCAGCGGTCGCGTCGCCCAGCCCAGCACCTGCTCCTCGGGGACATAGGCCGCCAGTGCCAGCGTCCCGTCGCTGCGCCGCGCCCAGATAAGGCGGTTGGGGTCTTTCTGCGCCACCAGCTCCTCGAACAGCCGGTCGCTTGCGCCGATATGGCGGGCATATCGGGTCAGGTCGATGCTGTCCTGCCGGTTGCGCTCGACGCCATAGCTCGCTTCGATCACGCGCCGTCGGCTTTTCCCGACATACAGGAACCGCCCGTCCAGCTCGACCGCCATCGCGCGCGCCGCGCCTTCATTATTCTGGCGATCGACCCGGAAATTGTCGGGGCCTACACCCTGCGCCGCATTGCTTGGCCCCAGCGCCCACATGCCCCCGGCGGTCAGCATCAGCAGGCGTTCGTCGCCGATCACCGCCACGATCGGGTTCGGGTCTTTCAGCGTGAAGGTAAACGCCATGTCCGAACTGATTTCGCCCAGCTCGTTGTAGGTGGCAAAATCGTTCAGGTCGCCGGCGACGCTGCAATAGCCGGTCGATTGCTTGAACAGGCACAGCCGCTCGTTCCACACCACGCCGCTTTCCGGCCAGCCGCGCGTGTTGCTGAACGCGCCGAACCGCCAGCGCCAAGTGCCATAGCCATAGGTCACGCTGCCTTCGGGCGGCACCCAATAGTCACCATCCCAATATCCGCCGGTCCATCCGAACCCGCCCGCCGTGGTGAACGGCAACCGGCGCAGCACGATCGCGGTCACGACCGTCGGCGACGTATATTCGGTGATGCGCAGGACGCCGAACCGGTCACAGACATATTCCAGCTGCACCCCGCCCGCATTCTTGTCGTTCAGATCCTTGCCGGTGCCGATGCCGTCCCATTCGACGCCCTCGCCATGCACCGGGGCCAGCGTGCCGGTGCGGGCGCTTCCGCCCACCACCGCATAAACCCGCTCGTTCCATGTCAGCAGCTGGCCGACCGTCACGGTAATACCCGGCTCCCACGCCGTGATATCGCCGAAATCATCGGCCTCCATCTGGAACAGCGACCCCTCATCGGTCGCGGCAAAGATCGCCTGCGATGCGGTCAGGGTGACGGTCCCGTCCACCCCGCTTGCCGTCACCGTGGACGCCTTGTCCTTGTTGCGCGGATCGAACGGCCCATTTTCCAGATCGAGCATGTTCAGCTCGAACGTGTCAGCGCCGGTGCGGGTCAGCTCGCGGGTCTGGTGGCTCCCGTGAAACAGGTACAGGACGTCATAGCTTTGTTCCCACGACAGCGCGCGGATTTGCTCCAGCGACCAGGGCAGCGCCAGCTCCACCGGCTCGCCTTCGTCCTCGATCCGCGCATCGTTGGTGTAGAAGCGCGCAACTCCGCCGCTCTCCGCGCCGCGCATTTCGATGACATAGGCTTGCGTCGATCGCGGCTCGAACGGCACCAACCGGCACGGCCCGCCCGCTGCCTTCACGTGGATTGTGCCGGGGCAGGCATCGACGCCGCCCTCGACCAGCGGCACCCACCCGGTCAACTCGGCCACGCCGATCGAATACAGGTTCAGGTCGAACCGGCTATGCAACCGGCGGGACAGCTCGCCCGCGTTGAAATTGGTCTGTGTGGGGGTGACGCGCGACACCGGCGATCACCGCACGCCGGGATAGGCGCGGTTGCGCGCGGACAGCCAGTCGCTGCGCACGCGCACCCCGCCCATGCGGCGGCGGCCCGTCTCCAGTCCGTCCAGCCGCTTGCCGGTCCGCACCGCGCGCTCGGCCATCTCGACCATGCGGTCGGTCATGCCCACGCTCTGCGTCACCGGCTCGCTCAACCATTCGGCCAGCGTCTGCGTCATCGCCATGACAAAGCCCGGCGACCACTCGCTCACCGTCTCATGGTCGCGGATATACCGGATGTGCAGCGGCGCGACCGCATCGGTCAGGATGAACCGGCCTTCCAGCTCGCCGTCGAAATAATGATCCTCGCGCCGATCGCCGGGCGGCAACCAGCGCAGGCAGTCGGCGGGCAACTGGAATTTGCGGGCATAGCCGAATTCGGGCGCGGCTCCGGCGGCGTTCAGCGTCCCGCGCGCAATCGCGAAATTCCAAGGGTGCATGGCCAGCAACAGGCGACGCAGATCGTCCCACAATTCGCGCACGCGCGCGCCGATATTGCCGCCGCCCGTGTCGAAACTGACCAGCCGATCATTCGACCCGATCCGCGTCAGCGCGTTGTTGACGATCCCGGTCTGTGTCGTCGGCTGCGCCATCGCCCATCCCTGCGGTCATGGTTCCACGGACTGTTTCACGAGGAACCGCGAAGTGGTGGATGGTGCCGGTCCAGCTTCCCGACCGACCCGGCACCATCCCCCGGCGCGGCGAACCCGCACCGGGTGTTTCGTTCGTCAGCGCTTGCTGGCGTAGATCGTGACCACGATCCGGCCCGACGCCGGAAGCGCGCCGCTCGGCGTCAGATACAGGTCGGTATCTTCCGTCAGGGCGACGCCCTGCTTCGCGGGCAGGATGCTGTAGGACGCGGTGGTGTTGCTCGGCCCGGCGGTCGCGGCCATATGGTCCGCCGCCGATCCGCTGGTGCCCAGCGACAGGTTGATGCCGCTAAGGTTCGCGCCGGTCGCCACCTTGAACTCGGCCTGGATGACGCTGCCGCGTGGGATGCGCGCGACATGCAACCGGTTGGTAGTGCCGCCCGCCGCGTCCTCGTCCGCTGCCAGGTCGAAAATCTTGGTGAATGCGCGCACGCCCGCATCGACCATCTTGCCCGAAGCGAACACGTTCGCCTTCGTCGGATTGTAGTTGCCATAGCTGTCCGCCATTGCCTTGTCCTCGCTTCTTCAGCCGTGAGTGGGGCTGGACCACATTCGGGGGAAAAGGGGCGGCGTTGACGCCGCCCCGCCGGATCACGCCGCCGGCTTGGTTTCGATGAACCACGCCTTTGCTTCATCGGTGCGGACCGTCGCGCTTTCGGCTTCGACGTAAATCTGCATCGAATGCTTCTTGGTCGGCATTTCCGCCGTGACGCGGACGAAGCTCTCCACCCACGTCTCATGGTGAACGCCGCTCGGCACGATCACCGGCAGGCGGTTGACCGTGCTTGGCTTGAACAGCCCGGCGCTCTCGGGATAGGCGTTGGGGTCGCCCAGGTTTGCGGTCAGGAACCGGAAGCCCATCCACGGCTTCAGCTCGCCATCGACCAGCGGCTTGCTGCCCTGATAGTCGAAATTGACATACTTATCGATGCCGAACAGGTCCGCCTCGGCATCCGCATCAAGCAGGATGATCGGGCTCTCCTGCTTGAAATTGACGTTCGCCTTCTGAAGCAGGCGCTTCAGTTCGATAAGCTTGCCCAGGGTCAGGCCGCTCGGGGTGCCGGTGCTGCCGAAATCCGACGCAACCTTGTTGCCCGCCGTGAACGGGACTTCGGTGGTGGCCGTCTCGACACCCTGCCAGCCACTGCCCCACCAGCCCTTCAGGAACATGTCGTCGTGATACTTGCGGATCGCGTTCGCCGCCGCGACGACGGCGGGCGACCCGATCGCCACGCTGGTGCTGTTCGCCTGATCGCGACCGATCAGGATCGCATCGTCATAGCTGCCCGGCTTCTTGACGAAGCGGCGGATCGCGTCGAAATCGCTGTGGTCGGTGTCGCCGTTTTGCGCGGTTTTCTTGCGCAGCGTCATCTGACCGAAGCGATCTTCGATCTTGACCTCGCTCTTGCCCGCGCCGTTGCCCTTGGAACCGGCCAGCGGATAGAGAATACCCGGCGCCTGCTGGAGCTGGTGCGTGACGTTGTTGCGAAACTCGACGTCCTTCAGATTGTCTTCCCAAGCCATGATGGCCTCCCTTGGCCCACGCAGGGCCGTCAAAAACAAACGGGTTGCTTTCGACGGGGAGGCGAAGCGCTTGGGGCTCCGGGCCGTCTGCGGGGATGCGCACCCCGTGTCGCGCGGCTGCTTTCGCCGTGTGCATCCGGGGGCCGCAAAAGCGGGGAGGCCCGGCTGTTAGCCAGGCGGGGGAAGTCATGTTGTCACACAGGCCCCCGCCCAGCCGAACGACGGATGCGCCCATGCAAATCCGTCGTCAATCCCAACTGAAGTCAGGCTTTAGCTGCCACCAGCCTCCGCCTGCGCAATCCGCTTCAGCAACGCCGCGCGTCGCTGGCTTTCACGCGAATTGGGGTCGCGCAGCGCGGCAAGGAACGCCTTGTCGGTATTCGTGTTCTGCCGGTCCAGCTCGGCCTGCGCGGCGGCGGCGGACATGGTGCCGGTGTTCAGCGCCACCGTCATGCCGTCCACCTTGGCCAGCTCGCCGGTCCGCTCGGCCAGCGTCATCATCGCCCGCATCGCCGCGCCCGCGCCCTGCGTCTGCTCGATCGCGTTCATCATCGCCGCGCCATCTTCGAACTCGATCCCGGCGGCGGCCCACATGTTCAGCACGGCGTCGCGCCGCATGTTGAACGCCTGCGGCCCCATCTCCAGCTCGATCGCGGTGACTTCGCTCTTGCCCGCCTGCTGCGTCCGACTGACCAGATCGGCCTGCATCTGGTTCCACGCGGTGTTCAGCTTCTCCGCCTGCGCCGGATGCAACCCCGCCTCGTGAAAGATCGTGCGGAACGCCTCCGACATCTCGGTCGGCTTGCCCTCGGCATCGCCCAGCTTGTAGGCGGCGGCATCCGCCGGGCGCACCTTGCTCGCGAAGTCGGCGAAGTCGCGCTCGAACTTGGCGCGATCGGCCTCGGTCGGATTGTCTGGCAGCGTCGGGATCGGCACGCGCCCGCGCGCCCATGCCACCGTCTCGGTGTGGCCCTTCGCCAGATCCACGATCGACCCGTATCGCGCCAGATGTTCATGGCTGCGCAGCTCTTCGGGCAGGAACTTGTCCTGCCACCGGTCGGTCGGTGCCGGGCTTGGCGTCGGCGTCGGCCCGCCCGCCGAATCGTCGGGTTGCGCCGGTGGCGTCGGTGCGGCGGGCGTCGCCGCCCCGGCCTGTAGTGCGTCGGCTGCTTCGCTCATCGTGTTTCCTCCCTCACTTGCGCCGCCAGCTGGGCCAGCCGCGCTCCGTTCAAATCCATGCGTGACAGAATGTGCAGCAGCACGGTCCGCCGCGCGGAATAGTCGCGCAAATCCGCATCGCTCATCGTCCGGTCATCGGCGATGCCGCTGCGCGCGACGCGCGTCAGGTCGGCGATCACCTCCACCGCATCGGCGGTCAGCGCGCCGTTGCCATCGGTGAACAGCCGCCGATACGCCCCGATCACCCGATGATCGCGCACCCGCTTGGCCAGCAGCTTGGCGCGGTCCATCGCGGACGCGCGCTCCATCGCCTCCGCCCGCGCCGCAAGCGACAGGATATCGCCGTCAAGCGCCAAGGGTCATGCCCCCGCCCGCGCCGCCGATCGCACCGGCCTGCGCCATGTCCTTCGCCGCGCCCGCCAACGCCGGTGCCGCCTGCGTCATCTGCGCCAGCAGCTTCTCCTGCGCCGCCGCTTCGTCCATCGCAGCCTTTTCGTCCTCGGTGGAGCGCCAGCGCGACGGGATGCCGTTCGCTTCGCCCAGGCCGGGGATGAACTTCGCGCTGGGGAACTCGCGCTTGAACTCCTCGACCACGCCGGGATCGAACGCCGCCAGCGTCGCCACCTGCTCTGCGGTGCGCAGGAACCCCGCCGCCTCCTGTGCCAGCATCATCTGGCGCAGCGGGTTGTCATAGACGATGCGCTTGGTCCCGCCCTCGGCAAAGAACCGGCGCAGCCCATCGGGCATATCGTCCAGCAACCCCTCCTCCCACATCAGGTCCAGCTCGACCTCGACCATGGGGGCGAACCATTCCTGTTCCTGCGATGCCAGCGGGGCCAGCAGCACGCCCTTCTCGGCGATTTCCTCCATCACCCGCGTCGCGCTGACATGCGTTTTCATTTCGCGGCGCAGCTGCATCAGGTCGCGGAAAAACCCCTTGTCGACCACCTGCCGCAATTCCATGTGCAGCGCGGCGGCGTCGTTCAGGTTTGGCGCGTCATACAGCGGCTTGATCCGCTCGCGCCCCATTTCGTCAATGCCGCCATAGGTCAGCCCGTCGCGCGACAGGTCGATGATCGCCTCGTCCAGATCGTCGTCCACCGCCAGCATCGGGCGGAACACCGCGCGCTCGGTCGCGATGATGCGATCCTGCATCATCACCTGACACGCGCGCAGCGCCCGCAACAGGCGCAGGCCCGGCCCGCGACCGTAATTGCGGCCCGCCTTGCGCTGGAATGACGACACGATCCGGCGCAGCGTGCGATAGCCGCCGACCTCGAACACTTCCTTGCCCTGACGGCAATAATAGGCGCCACCCCACGGCATCCCCGCCGCGTCGATCCGCCCCGGCATCATGCGCGGGTTGCGCTCGATCACATGGATGATTTCCAGCTCGGCTTCCGGGCGCGGCTGCGATCCGCCCATCGCGTCCTTCGCCGCCTTCGGGGCCTTCTCGGCGAACTTCACCACCACCTGCTCGGCGGTCAGCAGGATCATGCGATGGATGCGCATGATGTTGCCCGCGGCGTCACGCTCGATCCACACCCCGGCGGTATCTTCGGACTGGTAGGAAAACCCGACGAACCGCCCCATCTGGTCGAACCTTTTGTCGACCCACATGCTTTGACCCCACCCGGCCAACAGGCTTTCCCAGCTGGCATGAACGTTGGCGGTAAAGCCGCTTTTGGGGTCATTGCGCAGCGCCAGCCGGCGATCGTTCAGATCCTCCAGCCACTGCTTGTTCTCGACGTCATCCATCAGCGCGCGGGCGTCGTCGGGCAGCGCAATCTTCTCGTATTTCTGGCCACGCGGCATGGTGAAGCCCTCGGCCACGCTCACCCCGTCCTGAAACGCCTCGCCGCAATAATCGTCATACACCAGGTGCGACGTCGAAACGCCCTCCTGCCGGTATCGGACGTTGAACTCCCCGCCCTCGGGAAGCAGCATGGCCGCCGCTTCGGCGCAATCGGCGTCGATCATGGCGCGGTTGCTCTCCATCCGGGCCTGTGCCTTCTCGATCGTGTCCGCGTCGAACATGCTGCTTCCCTTCCTTCAGGCGATCAGGCCGCGTCGGCCTCGGCTGCGTCCATCGACGCCACCGGCTCGAACATCAGCGTTCCCGGCTGCAAACGGGTCGCGCGCCCGTTGCCGACCCCGAACGGCAGCACCAGCATGGCCCGGCCGACCGCCTTGCCGCCCACCATCAGCGCCGCGCCGACAATCTCCGCACCCTTCATGTGCGCGGGGAAGTCGATCGGAGCCTTCAGCCGCACGGCACCGCCGATGCGCTCGAACTCGCCCGCACCGAACGATGGTTCGGGCAGGCCCGGCAGACTGTGCCCGGCATCATCCAGGAACAGGACCGTCGCGCCGTCCTTCATCGCGTCCGCCGGAGCCGCCTTGGCATCGAACGCGACCAGCTTGCCGGTCGGCACCTTCGCCGCCTTGGGTGCCTTGGCGTTCGTCACCTTGGCCAGCGCTTCGGCATGAACACGATCGCGCTCGGCCAACATTTCATCGACCTGTTCCTGCGTGTAGGTCGCGGTGGCATCAGCGCGAGCAAGCAACATCTCCGGGCGCGCCGATGCCATCGCGTTCGCAAACCATCCGACCATCCAACCGTCCAGATCGTGAGGCGACAGCGTATCCACATCGATATCCTGACGATCACAGGTCAGCCGCCATGCGACCGCCCAACGCATCGCGTCAGTTTCTCCGAGGGGATAGTTGGGATCAGCGTCCATCGCGGCGGTGACCTCTGCTGTGAGGGCGGACATCGCATCAGGCGGCGTTTGAGTGGGAGGGATAGCCTCGGGTTCCACAGTTTCGGCGGCATCGTCCGCATCAGCGCGCCGCTTCTGCTCACGGTGGATCGCGTCGATCAGCGTAACCCGCTTCGCGCCCTTTTCCTCCAGGTCGTGAAGCTCGATCAGGGTGCCGTTTTCCATCTGGCCCAGCTTCTCGCTCACACTTTCGACGCTGCCCTTCAGCAGCTCGATCAGGTCGAACTCGACCTTGGTTTCGCTCGGTTCCGTCGTCATCGTTGGTCCTTTCCTGCTCACTGACCCATCAGTGCCTTGCTGGCGCTGGTGCTGCTCTCCGCCCCGCCGCTTCCCGTGCGCTGGTTCGATCGCGCCCCGCGCCGCCGCGCGAGCGCATCCGACGCAGCTCAGGCGGTCGCTCGCGTCCGGATCCCCGGCTGCGCCACCGCCGCCGGAGCCGACTTCGGTTTCATCAGCGCCGACGCCGCAACCCCCGCCAGACCCCCAGCCAGTGCCATCCCAATCGGTGCCATGAACGCCATCGTTCCCTCCTCACGCCGCGATGCGAACGGGCGCGCGAACCGGCACCCATGGTTGATTGTCGTTTGAAGCTGCCGGGCGGTGCGCAAAGGGGCCGCTGCCATGGTTGACCCGCGCGCGATGCACCTTGCGCCCGCCGCTTCCGCCGCGCGCCGCATCTTCCCACCCGTCATGTTTGGTCAGGCCCAGGACCAGATATTGCCCCGCATCGTGGACGTGACTGAAATCATTCTTGAGCGGTTCGTCCTTCCACCGCCCGCCGCCGGTCGAATACTCGACCCGCACGGTGACATAGCCCCGGTTGAACCCCTCGCGCAGCACCTTGCACCGGCTCGAAATGACGAACTCGGGCTGGTTGTCGATCGTCGCCTTCAGCACCTCGCGCACCGCCTCCAGGCGCGGGCCGATCAGGTTGCGCTTGACTGGCGCAGGCCGCATCTTCAGCCGCGCGCCGGGAACCGTTTCGTTGAAGCCGGCGACGAATTTATGGATCCACGCACGATCCTCGGCATTGGCGTCGCTATCGCCGAACCATGCCGATGGATCGGCCCAATGCGTCTCGCCCAGCCGCGCACCCGCAAAATTCTCATTCCAATACCGTCCGACCATCTGGCCGAACTCCTTGGCCCCCAAATTCTGTAGCACCCGGTCCTTGCCGGGCTCGAACACCACCACCTCATCGACCGCGCGGATTTGGCGGTTCTCCGCCTTTTGCCCGAACAGGCACGCCGGGGTGTTGCCGCCATCGACCGCCATGTGCACGGGCAGGCGCGGATCGAACTTCAGGTCGGCCACGCAATGCCGACTGTCCAGCCATTGCGAATAGACCGGGTTGCCGTCGCGCACCGCCCCGAATTTGTTGTGGATGAACCGGCGCTTGTCAGCCTCGGTCATTCCGATCTGGATGCGCTCGTAATATCCGCGCGGCAGGTTGCCCAAATTCTCTGCCCCGGCATCCAGGCCGCCGGGCTGCACATGGAAACTCACCCGGAAATTCGGGCCGAACGTCGCCTGATATGCCGCCATCTCATCGGGGGTCAGGCCGATGTTGCGGTTGACGTTGAAGTCATAGGTCCAGCTGTCCTCGGCAGGCGCGTTCATGTCGCCGATGACGCCGCTCCACCCGCCAAGCGGCGTGCCCGGCGGGCGATAGCGACCGACGCGCGGGAAGCCGAACTTGAACACGTCCTTGTGCAGCGTGTCCTTTTCGTTGAGCCACAGGCCGGTCAGCGCCAGCCCCTTGAACAGCTCCTCGGCGGACTGGTTGTCCACCGCGCGGAACAGCATTTCGATTTCCAGCCAGATCGGCTCTCCCTTTTGCGGGATCGCCAGCCGCACCGTGTGCGTCATCGTCGTCTGGTTGAAATTCTCCTTGGTTTTGGGGAACCACATGAACCAGTCGGCCATGACGTTCGCGACCAGGTGGCCATAGGTGTCGCGCACCACGCACCAGCGCACCCGCCGCACCCCATCTGGCCCGGCGGGCTGCCACAGCGCGGAATTGATGATTTTCTGGAAGCACGTCGTCGTCTTGGCCGACCCGTAAGGCCCCATGATCGTGCTGATCGCGCTGCGATCGGTGCGGAACGCATGGGCGACCGGCCCGACATACTTCATTGTCAGGCCGCGCGAAGCCGCCAGCAAATTGCCCCAGCGCTGTTGCGCTTCGACGTCCAGCCTTTTGGGGTCCAACTCGGTCAGGCGCTCGATGATCCGGTCGGCATCGTTGACCTTGCGGTGCTGATCGACGTCCCGCTCGTGGGGCAGGATATCGCGCAGCGGTCGCGCCTCCACCAACTCCTCGCTCGCCCATTCCAGCATGGGGCCGCTGACGGTTCCCTCGCCGCCCAGCGCCAGCAACACGCTGGCAAAGCTCATCTTCAGCAGCTGGAGGGGCGTCGGGACCGCGTTAGTCATCGCCGATCACCTCGGCATCGACCACTTCCCCGCCATCGCGCGATGGCAGCGCCGGCACATACTCGACCCGCTCCAGCTCCTCCGCGCCCAACTCCACCTGCCCGGTCATTTCCGCCAGCGCCGCCGCATCTGTCAGCCCCGGAATGTTCAGGATGACGTCCGCACGCCGGGTCAGGTCCACCTTGATCGGCTGCTTGCCGTGAATGTAGGGCAGGATCGTTTCGGCGGCTTGCAGCTTCAGCCGCATCGCGTCCGCGCCGGTAATGCGCTTGGACTTACTCTCGCCGCCCTGCGCCAGCTTCATCTGCTCATACAGCTGATCGACTGGCATGTTCATAATTTCGCCGAACACGGCGGCGGGATCGCCATATTTGCCGACGAAATACTTCGCGAAATCCTTGCTTGCCCGGTTCTGTGACCCCGGCCGCCGACCCGGCCCGCGCCGCTCGCGCTCAACCCGCAACGCATCGGCGCGCATCGACCCGCTCGCCTCGCGCAGCATGTCCAGCTGCGCCGGGTCCGCAAAAAACTGGAACCCGATCGCCTCCCCAGCCTCGGCCTCAACGGCTTTCTGGAGCGAGGAAATCTCGTCGCTCAACGCCGCCCCTCCGCCACCATCGCCTCGACCGCCTCGGCATGGGCGATCACATCGGCGGCATGGGCACGCAGCGCGCGGGCGATGAACACAAGCGCGCTATCGGGCAACTTGTTCTCGACCTTGGCATAGGCGCGCATCGTGCGCTCGGGGATACCGCTGCGCTCGGCCAGCACCGCCCGCCCGACCAGCCGCCCCGCCCTCTCCACCGCCTGCACCCGCGCCAGCGCCGCGTGCAAATCCTGCCGCTTTTTCGGCGGAATATTGGCAGCGGCATCGGCTGCGATCCCGGTTATCAGCAGCGTCATGGCGCGACACCCCAGAAGGCCAGCTTAACCGCCATGGCGACAATGACGACAGCAAGCGCGAGCCGCACCGCCCATTCCACAGCCTTCATGCTGCACCCCCGTTGACAGCGCCGCGCATCGGGCGCAGCGTCTCCCGCTCGCCAGCACAACAGATCGAGCGATGCGCCCGACCCTTACCCCGACCCTGCTTCAGACCCCGGAAATCCGCGCTTTTTGCGGCTGATCGGTCGCGCACCCGCGATCCTTGAACCCCCGACCCCATTTGGAGCCGCTGGAGTTTCGCGACACCCTCCAGCCGGGTCATGCCAGCATGATTGAACGCCGCGACAGCGGCATCGCGGGCCGCGCCGGCCCAAAGGTTTTCCAGATCCCGGTCCTCGCGATCGCGACGGGCATGGATCGACACGCGCGCGCGCGAAGGGGGGACACCCCCCGCCCGCCGCGATCGGCCCCGGCGCGCGCCCAGCTGGACCGCCTCGCGATCGGCGCGGGCGTGCAGCTGGACAATCTGACGCATGGCACCTGTTTCCGGTGCATTCTCAAGCGCTTGGCTGGCCCGTTCCGACAAGGCCATTCCGACTTTGCCCCCGCGCTGGGCGTAAGTGCCTGAAATCGTTGTTGGCGAGCCGGGAACGGATGCGACGCCCCCAGCTCGCCCGGCCAGGTCGAAGCCGAACGCCAGCACCGCCCCGCCCCAGCCGATCCCGCCAAAAAATTCCCCGGAAGCCGCGCCCCCCCGCGACCAAAACACCCATCGGGGAGCGCGATCGAGGCGCGCAGCGCCGCGCGCCGCATATCCACCCCTTTGTTTATTCGCCCTCGCCACGGTGCGCGCTCCTCGCGTCGATCGAAGGCAAGCCACCTAGCGCAGCTCGACCGCCCTTGTCGCAAGTGACCAGCGAGTGTGACCGCGTGACCGAGTGACCCTCGCCGATGGTCACGGTTCAAGTCACGCGCAACGCGCTGATAATAAAAGGAAAGGTCTATTTGTGACCCTGTGACCGATAGATGTTGTTGGCCATATGCACATGCGCCTGCGCGCGCGTGCGCCGATGACGCGCGCGCGAGGATCGGTCACGCGGTCATAATTCGGGATTGTGCTGCAATGTCAGTGGGTTGCACGTGACTTGGAGCGTGTCCGGTGGACTGTGACCACCCCCGACCCGAGCGGGTCACGCCTCCAAAAGCCAGCGTCAAACCCTGTTTGCAGCCATTGGGGTCGGGGTTCAAGGCGAAATTGAAGGACCGGGCATGGCCCGGCGATCGGCGCGCCTGTGGCGACGGGTTCGAGGATGCGGACGCGCGCCGCACCGCATCCCCCGCCTGTCGGCGGGTGACGCTGGCGCGCGGAGTTATTGAGCCATCAAGATTGAGTGTCGGCGGCGTCGCGCTCGCGGCGCTCCAGCTCGCGCGCCACCGCGTCGCGGATGAAGCCAGGCCGCCCGCGATCACCGACGATCGCGTCGATGCGTGCGAGCTGCGCGGGTTCGAGGCGGATCAGCACCGCCGGGCCTATCGGTGGACGTCCCATAGCCGCGCCTTAGACGATATCGAAAACTGCGACAAGCGCGGATTAAACGATATCGTCTATTGACCCAATAAACGATATCGTTTAAGTGCGTCTCGTCACAGCAGATGGAGAAGTGAAATGGACAAGTTGGCGCAATGGTCTGTCGAACTGAAAGACGGCACTTTGATGATCTCAGGATGGGACGCTGAAGGTCAGCAACAGACTTACCCGGTCAGCGAGGTCGCTGGACCAAATGAAAGCCGCATCGCTCTGCCTCATCAAACCGTCGCGTGGCTGCTGGAAGGAGCGCCGATCATCTTGGTCGACGACTTTGCCGGTTACGTCGCCTGACCGCACCCCCAACGGGTCGGGGCCATGCCGACCCGTTCAGAATGCCGCCAGCGCATCGTAACCGGAGAAACGCCATGCACGCTCAATCCGTCACCCCAGCCAACGCGCGCAAGCTCGCCGAAGCCGCCGCGCGCAATCTCGCCGAATGCGAATATCCCGGCGAAGGCGACGCCTACCCCCGCCTGTCCCAGCTCGCGAACGAAACCGACCTGCAAGGCCGCATCAGCATCGCAGCCGCGATCTACGCCATCGGCGATGCCGCCCTACTCGGATCGCGCGCCCTCGATAATTGTTTCGAGAATAACGATGGGCGCGACGTCGTGCATGGGCTGGTATCGCGCGCACAGGCAGACCCTTTCCTTTATGCGAATATCGCGCACAGCTTCGGCGGCACGTTTCCGCAACGCTGGCTAGACACCGCTGCAGCCGTCACCGAGAGCTATCGCCAGCGCATCGCCCTGCGCCTCGCCAGCCCCATGCGTGCCGATCCGGGTCGTACCAGAGCCGCCCAGGCCGACGCCGGCCACTTGCCCCTGTTCATCGCCGCTAATGAACCGGTGCTGCTGTGAAGCGCGAAGATCCGCGCCAGTTCGACATGCTGGCACTGCTCGACCCGCCGCCAGCGGCGGAGCCGCTGTCCAAAACCAAATGGGAGGCGCTGCCGATCGCCCAACGCGGCGGCGTCACCGTCGGGAAGGTCAAAGCCTCCTATTCGGGAATGGCGCTTTCCTGCTCTGGCAAGGTGCTGCGTCCGTTCCCCTTCCGGGGCGGCGAGTGGGTCAACACCGGTGGCCTCTACTGTGGCAGCGATGCGGATTACGAATGCTATCGCATCGTCCCAGCCGCCGAATTCGCAGGCACCCCGGCGACCTACCATGACCACAGCTTCCACGGCCCGCACCGCGAAGAATTTGGCGGCTATCACGGCATGAAGGCAAAGCACGGCAGCGCCGATGTGGTGCTGGTCGGCCCGCCAGTCGTCTTTGTCGCAAAGGCAGCGGCCTAACCCACTAAAGATAGATACCATATTCCCACGGCTGCTTGCCCTCGGCGCGCAGCCGTTCGTCCGCCTGCTTCAGCATCCGGCGAAATGCGTTGCGCTGCTGTGTGATAAGGTCCGCATCCCGCTCGATGCACCCGCTGTATCGCAACAGCGATACGATCAGCTCCCAGCTAGGCGCATCCTTGTCACGCAGCGGAGCGGCGACGACGATCTTTTTGCGCCCGTCGACAATCTCGATCAGCCCGGCCCAATCGGGCACCTCATCGGGCCGGATCATGCCCGGCGGCGTCACATAGTAAAAACGATCGCTGAACAGCCGCGCTTCGCGCTGCTTCCCCGCCGTATCCCGCCTGAAGTCTGCACGACTGACCTTGATCTCGTAAGCCGTAGCCGCATAGCCCTTCGACTGATGCGGCGCGAGCGTCCAGAAGTCGCATCGTCGCGCGCCACTCGACAAGGCCAGCTCGCGCGCCCAGATCATGCTGCTATCGACGTCGGCTATAAGCGCAGCCAGCACTTCGTCCGCTGTCACCCCATCATCTCCGCCACCGCGCCCGCATCCTCATGTCCGGGCACGTCGTCGTCCTCATCCGCCTGATGCGTCGCGATTTCCTTCAGCGGCACCCATGTTGCCTTGATCGAATTGCCCCCGATCCGCGCCGATGTGTTGCGCACCGCGCCTTCGACCCGGCCCAGCGCCTGGCTCCACGTGCCACCCTTCCACCGCGTGTCCTCGAACAGCTTGCCCAGCCCTTGATGCGTCGTCGCGACCGCCAGAAAGCGCTTGTCGGGGTCGGGGTCATCGGGCCGCATGACCTTCAGCCCCACCCGGCCCAGCACCTTGGCCGCCTCGGCCCGCTTCTGCTTCACATCGCCATAGTCCGACGCATAGCCCGGCGCGGGCAACGGCAGACTGGCTTGCAGCACCAGCTCATTGACCCCCATCGCCGACTTGAACCCGGGCAGATGCACGATCGACGTGCGCAGGTGCCGCACACACTCGACCGCATCGGTGGTGTTGTCCGCCGTCTCGGCCAGCTTATGCACCGCCAGCTTCTCGGCCAGTGCCTCGGCCTCCCCGTCCGCAACATCGCCGCCATCCAACAGCATGTGCATGGCCGATAGCAGCGTGCCGAACTGGTCGGCGCCGCGCCCCTTGTGACCGCCCACGCCGATCAGCGCATCGCGAAACTCCGCCAGCAGCCCCGGCCATCGCGCCCATCCATCATACATGCGCCGCCGCATCCATGCGCCGATCGCGTTGATTTCGCGCTGGTCGATCGCCGGGTCGCGCGCCCCCTTGGGCAGCGCGTTCAGCTCCAGCATCCCGATACGGCTGCGATCCGCGGGCGGCATCGGCGGGACAAGGATCGAGCTGAACAGGAAACAGGTTTCGGCCCGGAACTCGTGGCCCGTATGATCCTGCCCGCCCTTCAGGATATTGCCCTGCGACGTCGCCGCCAACCGCGCCAACGTCACCAGGTCGATCAGCTTGCGGTTATCCTCCGTCGCCTCCGTCTCGTCCAGCGCCACCGGCAACGATCGCTGGCCCAGCACCTGCCGCACGCCCGCCTCGCTCGCCTTGGACGATTGCAGGATGCCGCCATCGTGCAGCCACCCCATGACCTGCATCAACGTCGTCTTGCCGCTCGCCGCGTCGCCCGTGACCCACACTACCGGGCGATAGCCCAGCGCGCCGCCATACAGCGCCGCCCCGTTCCACCCCAGCCACAGCCACGGGTCGATTTCCGGCCGCACCCAATTCCACAGCTTGACCAGCTCCAGCAGCAGCCCGGCGGGCGACAGATCGTCGGCGATCTCCACGCCCCGCGCGCGCAGCATCGCGGCCAGCTGCGGCGCGATCATTTCGCCCGTCGCCTTGGCCAGCTCGCGCGGCGCGGGCTTCGGGATCGGCGGCGCACCGGGATAGACCATGCCGTCATATTCGCCGGGCGGCATCCACCGCCCGTTAATCAGGATATGCGAACCGGCGTGCAGGATCAGCGACCCGTCGCGACCGCGCCATGCCCCGGTGCCGCGCACCTTCTCCATCGGGTTCCACACGCCCTTGGCGGCGGCGACGTCCATCAACAGCTGCGCGACGATATCGTTTTTCCAGCCGGTGACGATCCATTCGGTCATCACCTCGCCCTCGCCATTCTTCAGCTTGTTGCCGACCTCATCCGTGACCGGCACCAGCTTTTTGGCGGGCCATGTCTCCAGCAGATAGTCGCTCTCGGGGGCGAACATCGCCACGATGTTCTTGTTTGCCACCTTGTCGGGCGGCAACGCGCGCAGCTCGCCCAGCGCCGTCAGGAAATAGAACACGCCCCCCTCGGTCCCCACCGGCACCACCGGGCATCCATCGGGCATCGCCTTGGGCGGACGCTTCCCCGCGTCGCGCCCACCGCCGCGATCGTCGGCGCGATCGTCGGCGCGATCAAAACCGCGATCGACCGGCGGCGGCGCAAAATCCTCCGCCGGCGCGTCCACCACCCGGCCCAATGCCGCCCGCACGGGTTCGAGGTTCGCGGTCATGCGCCCGCTCCGCGCAAGTTCACTACGCTCTCAAGGATCAACAAGCCTTTCGCGCTGACCCCGCACTCCATCCACCCCGCGCGTCGGAAGCATTCCCCAGGGCGCGACCAGCGCCCGCGACGCGCAGACGTCGCCGCCGGGCTCACGAACGTGAAGTGACGCAAACCCGGCCAGCGCGCGTCCGCGATTGCGTCGGCCTCCTCAATCAGCGCCGATGACAAACCCGCGCCTTTGTTGCTGAAGATGAAGCATTCCACGCCTTGCTGATGGTCAAGACGAAAGCGCTGCCGCCGCCAGCCGAACAGAGCGCGCCGACAGGGGGTCGATAAGATCAATCTCTCGCTCGGCCCGCCAATGTAGAGCGTGCCATGCGCTAGGCGATGCGCGCGGCTCTTTCTGGACGAATAGTGCTCATTGTAGATGCGGGCGGACACCGGGTCGCCGTCCAGAACCGGCACCCATGTCGCGAGCGGTAGAAGCGCACTCACCGTCCCCACCCCGCCGCGCGTTGCTCCATAGCCGACGGGATCGTCGTCGGGTCGATCTTGACCCGGCGCGGACGAACGGGCGGCGGCGCGGGCGGCTCCAGCGGATCAACGGGACCGGGACCGATCGCCAGCACGTCGCGCCGTTCCTGCTCACTCAACTCAATCACCGGCAGCGCCACCACCTCAACCAATGTCGGGCAATCATCCGCGTGCCAGCGATCCTCCCGCATCCCGCACGCGCGGCACACGGTGAACGGCACCGTCCCGCCGCGCCGCGCAGTCAGCGCCACCACGCCGTCAACGATCCGGCGCATCCGCTGCGCCTCGAACGCCGCTCTCCCCCGCCCAGCGCGCATTCAGCCGCCCTCCCCCTTCGCCACGGCCATCGCCCAATCGTTGATGTCCTTGAAACCGGCGGGCGTTTCCATGAACGCCACCCGCCGCCCACGCGCGCGGTGCGCCGCGACCGCCTTGGCCAGCGTCTCCGCTGCCTTGCTCCCCGGCGCGTCATTCTGCTTCAGGATGACCAGCCGCCCCATCTGCGGCGGCAATTCCATCGCGTAGAGATAGGACAGCGCGATCATCTCGATCACGAACAGCGACGGGTCCGCACACGCGGCGGTCAACCCGTCCTCGGTCCCCTCGCTGACATAAACGTCCGTGCCGGGCGGGATATCGCGCAGCGAACATTCCGCCGCGCCCTTCCACAACAGGATATGCCCGCCCAGCGGCGACCCCATGATCTTCTTGGGATCGTTGGGCCTGCCATCCTCGTCATATCCAAGCGCATCAGGCCCGGCCTTCCACCAGCTCAATTCGCCCGTCACCGGATCGGCGCGCTCGGCCAGCCAAATGCGCTTGGTCGCGATATGCTCGCACTTCAGGTTGGAAACCTGCGCGACCAGCGCCGGGCCGCGATACGGCCTTGGCCCATCCGGCTCCTGCCGACCATATTGCACGCTCGGATGGAAGCGCAGCGCGCCCGGCGGACGCGGCTTGCCCCCCATTGCCGCTCGCGCGTCGGCCAGCGCACCCAGGTCGATTGCCCGCTGTGCCAGATAGGACGTCGCCGGGTCGCCCCGCGTCAACGGCTTGGCCTCCAGCCACCGCGCCCGCGCACTCGCTCGAACGTCGGCCCGCTGCTTGGCGGTCGCCTCCTCGCGCTTCTTGCGCAGCGCCGCCGCCTCGATCCGGTATTGCTCCAGCTTCAGATGATCGGCGGCGGACATGCCGCCATCGCCCAGCGCATCCTGAATGCCCAGATGCGCCTTCAGCCACTGGATCGCCTTCTTGGGATCGTCGCCACACACGGCGATCTGGACCAGCTTGACCACATCGCCCTTCTGATACTCGCCGCCCGCGAAATCGGCCCACAGCCCATGCCGCGCGCCGCCACCGATGTTCATGCGCAGCGACTTGCCCGGCGTGCCGGTCATGTCGCCGACGCATAATTCGTGCCCGTCCTGCACCGCATTGGGGAAGATGCGCCGAAAGATCGCCTCGGCATCGGTAAAGGCGCGCTCCACGATCAGCTCGACCGGCACGATATGGCGTGGCGCTTGGCCCCGCCGCTCCTGCTCCTGCCGCGCCATCATGCGCCGGATCGCCGCACAGTGCAGCTCGCCCGCACGGCGGCAATGGTCGCGCCAGGCGCGCTCGCTCCGTCGCTCCGCCTCGGTCGGCGCGGCATGATACAGCTGCACCACTCGCTCGACCCCCGCGATCGGAACCGCCAGCTCGCGCGCGATCCGCTCGATCGACGCCCCGCCATCCCACCGCGAAAGCACCGCGCGCTCGCCATCGCCCAGCCCGTCGGACAGGTCGCGCTCATAGGCGCGCAGCTGGACCCCGGCGTCATACATGCTCCACCGCGTCCAGCCGGGCGTGCGCGTCTTCACGCTCGACACGGGAC
>CAZWZP010000048.1:0-20087 GCA_964638925.1 uncultured Stakelama sp.
GGCTCGAACCGCCGACCCTCTCGGTGTAAACGAGATGCTCTACCAACTGAGCTAAGCGCCCGGACCGCGCCCCGATAGGCGCAAGTGCCGCGCGCGTAAAGATGCGCGGCGCGTTCCATCGCGCCGCCAAATCGGCTAGCGCGCGCGGATGACCAGCACGCCCGTCGTCACCCGCTTCGCGCCCAGCCCCACCGGGCATCTGCATGTCGGCAATATCCGCACCGCGCTCCATAACTGGATGTGGGCGCGCAAGCAGGGCGGACGCTTCCTGCTGCGCATCGACGATACCGATGCGGAGCGGTCGCAGGAAGCGTATGTCGATGCGATCCGCGCAGATCTCGCCTGGCTCGGCCTCATTCCCGATGGCGAAGCGCGCCAGTCACTACGATTCGACCTGTACGACCGCCGCTTCGCCGCGCTGGTCGCGTCGGGTCGCGTCTATCCCGCCTATGAAAGCCAGCAGGAACTGGAGCTCAAGCGCAAGATCCAGCTCGGGCGCGGCCTGCCCCCGATCTACGATCGCGCCGCGCTCGCGCTGACCGACGCCGACCGTGCCGCGCTGGAAGCGGCGGGGACGCGGCCGCACTGGCGCTTCAAGCTCGATAGCGCCGCCCCGATCGAATGGACCGACCTGATTCGCGGCCCCCAGCGCTTCGATCCGGCGACGATGAGCGATCCGGTCATCCGTCGCGCCGACGGGTCGTGGCTCTACCTCCTCCCATCGGTGATCGACGATATCGACATGGGCATCACCCATGTCGTGCGCGGCGAGGACCATGTCTCCAACACCGCCGCGCAGGTGCAGATGTTCGCCGCGCTCGATGCCGCGCCGCCCGCCTTCGCGCATGAGGCACTCCTTGTCGGGAGCGAGGGCAAGCTGTCCAAGCGCCTCGGTTCGCTGGGCTGTGACCATTTCCGCGACGCGGGGCTGGAGCCACAGGCGATCATCGCACTGCTCGCACGGCTCGGCACCAGCGACCCGGTCGAGCCGCACGCCGACGCTGCAGCACTGCTCGACGGGTTCGATTTTGGCCGATTCGGTCGCGCGCCCGCACGGTTCGACGAAGCCGAACTGGCGCAGCTCAACGCACGCATCGTCCACCAACTGTCGTTCGAAGCGGTCGCCGACCGGCTTCCCGACGGCATGGACGCGGCGGCATGGCACGCGATCCGCCCCAATCTGGAAACCGTTTCTGGCGCGGAAGATTGGTGGCAGGTGGTCGCGGGGCCAGTCGCTGCCGCCCCCGATTCGGAGGATGCCGCGTTCCTCGCCGCCGCTGCGCAAGTCGCCGCTTCGATCGACTGGAGCGCTGACCCCTGGCACGCACTGACTGGTGCGCTGAAGGAAGCGACGGGACGCAAGGGCCGCGCGCTGTTCCACCCGCTCCGCCGCGCGCTCACCGGCCGCGACTCGGGGCCAGACATGGCCGCGCTGCTCCCCCTGATCGGCCGCGACCGCGCGATTGAGCGCCTGCGCGCCTAGGGTCGTTTTCAGCGTTGCTGAAGTGGCACCGCCCGGCGCGTAGAAATGATTATGCAAGTTATATGTGATGGTATATCATCAATAATACCAGCAAAGACCGGAATGATGGAGAGCCTGTCATGCATACCAATCGCTATCAGCCTTCCGCATCGCGTCCGGCCAGCGCCGGCGCGTCCCTGCTGGTCGTCGCCGCCATCGCCTTCGGCGCGACGCTTGTTGGACCCGGCGTGCTGCCCGATATCTTTGTCGATCCGGTGCTCAACACGACGCACATTCCGCTCGATCAGCCCAAGCCCGAACCCAAGCCGATCGAACAGGTGCGCGACACGCGCAAGGACATGCCGGTAACCGAGCCGCGTCCGCACCAACCCGATCCGAACGTCGCAATTCAAGGAACGGGCGATCCGATCGGATCCACCACCGACGTCACCCCGATCAGCAGCAACCCGCCCGGCGACCTTGGCCCGCTCTCCGGTGGCGGTGTTGTCGCCGATCCGCCCAAGCCCCCGGTAATGATCGGCGCGACGGTCGATCCGCGCTATGCCGACTCGCTCCAGCCGCCCTACCCCAGCTCCGAAATCCGCGCCCAGACCGAGGGCAAGCTGACCGCGCGCGTGCTGGTCGGCGTCGATGGCCGGGTCAAGGCAATCGAGATCCTCCGTACACCGAGCAAAGGGCTATCCGAGGCGACCCGTCGCCACGCCCTCGCCCGCTGGCGATTCAAGCCGGCAACCCGCGACGGCGTTCCGTTTGAGGACTGGATGACGATGACGCTCAATTTCCGGCTGGTGGATTGACGGGGACTGGCCCGATGGTCCCGAAATCCCTATCTTCGTTGCCATGAGGTACTTCAAACCCGATCGCCCCGTATCGACGGTCGGCGCGCTGGCGGATCTGCGCAACGTCCTGCGGATCCGCCATCGCTACCAATTCTGGTTTTTGCTCGCCGCAGCGATCACGACGGGGCTGATCCTGTTCGCCTTCTACAAGGACTCGTATTTCGAGAAGCCGTACAAGCGCGAGATCGTCTATTTCCAGAACTGGCGCGCCGATCGCACGATCGACGAGATCATCGCCCAGCAAAAGATCGACGAACCGATCCGCCAGAAGAAGCTCGCCGAGCAAAAGGCGAAGGCCGAGAAAAAGAAGCGCGAATACAAGAAGATCGACGACAAGCTGAAAGAATACGGGATTTGAACAACGCCGCGTGGATGAGTGCCGCGCTCGCGCTTGCCGAGCGCGCACGGGGCCGTACCGCGCCCAATCCCAATGTCGGTTGCGTGATCGAGCGCGGTGGCTGCGTCGTTGGGCGCGGCTGGACCCAGCCCGGCGGTCGCCCCCATGCCGAAGCCATGGCGCTGGGACAGGCCAGTGGGGCGGCGCGCGGTGCGACCGTTTACACGACGCTCGAACCCTGCGCGCATGTGTCACAGCGCGGACCGGCCTGCACCGACTCGCTCATCGCCGGCGGAGTTGCGCGCGTCGTGATCGCGCTGCGCGATCCTGATCCCCGTACTGACGGGCGCGGCATCGCGCGACTTGAAGCAGCGGGCATCACGGTCACCACCGGCCTTCGCACCGATGAAGCGACGCGCAGCATGGCCGGCTTCCTCACCCGCCGCGCATTGGGGCGCCCCTTCGTCACGCTCAAGCTCGCCACCTCGCTCGACGGCTGCATCGCGCTGCCCAATGGGGAAAGCCGCTGGATCACCGGCCCCCGCGCCCGCGCCCATGCGCATGTCGAGCGCGCGCGCCACGAGGCCATCCTGGTCGGGCGCGGCACGCTGGAGGCCGACGCGCCTAGGCTCGACGTCCGCCTCGACGGGCTGGCGGATCGCGCCCCGCGCCGCATCCTCCTTGCCGCCAGCGACGCCCCCGGCTGGACCCGCATCGCCGCGCCCGAGGCAATCGCCGATCTCGACGGCGTCGATCACCTGCTGGTCGAGGGCGGCGCGCAGACCGCCGCCGCCTTCCTCCGCGCCGATCTCGTCGACCGCCTCCTCCTCTACCGCGCACCGATCCTGCTCGGGGGTAAACCCGGCCTCGCCGACCTTGGCCTCACCACTCTCGACCCGGCGCATGGCCGCTGGAAACTCCACGACGCGCGGATGCTTGGCAGCGACCGGCTCGAGGTCTACGAGCGCGCCAGAGGATAGGGCTTCAACCAGACGATGTTCACCGGAATCATCACCGATGTCGGCGCGATCGCGGCGATCGAGAATCGCGGCGACCTGCGCGCGCGCATCACGTGCAGCTACGACACCACGACCGTCGATCTGGGCGCGTCGATCGCCTGTTCGGGCGTCTGCCTGACCGTCGCCGACAAGGGGCCGGGCTGGTTCGCGGTCGACGTCAGCCACGAAACCGTCTCGCGCACCGCACCGATATGGGTCGCCGGCCAGCGCCTAAATCTTGAGCGCGCGCTCAAGGTTGGCGACGAGCTGGGCGGGCATATCGTCACCGGCCATGTCGACGGCGTCGGCACCGTGCTTGGCATCTGTCCAGACGGCGACTCGCAGCGGATCGGTATCGCCGTGCCCGCCAGCCTCGCCCCGTTCATCGCCGCCAAGGGATCGATCACCATCGACGGCGTCTCGCTGACCGTGAATGACGTCACCGACCAGCCCGACGGCACCGCGCATTTCGCGATCAACCTGATCCCGCATACCCAGGCCGTCACCACCCTCGGCGCACTCGCCCAGGGGCAGACGGTCAATCTCGAAATCGACGTGCTCGCGCGTTATTTGCAAAGAATGGAGGCCGTCCGTGGCCAGTCCTGAAGTCGCCAACAACATTGGGCGCTTGCCCCACGCCTTCCTCTCCTCACCCGAGGAGATCATTGACGAGGCACGCAACGGCCGCATGTTCATCCTGGTCGATGACGAGGATCGCGAGAATGAGGGCGATCTGGTCATCCCCGGCCAGATGGCGACCCCCGACGCGATCAACTTCATGGCGCGCCACGGCCGCGGCCTGATCTGCCTCGCCATGACCCAGGCGCGCGCCGACCAGCTGGGCCTTGAGCCGATGGCGCGGCGCAACGGCACCAGCATGGGCACCGCCTTCACCGTGTCGATCGAGGCCAAGGAAGGGGTCACCACCGGCATCTCCGCCGCTGATCGCGCGCGCACCATCGCGGTCGCGACCGACGCGACCAAGGGTGCCGCCGACATCGTCTCGCCCGGCCATGTCTTCCCGCTCGTCGCGCGTGAGGGCGGGGTGCTGGTCCGCGCCGGCCATACCGAGGCTGCGGTCGATGTCTCGCGGCTCGCCGGCCTCAGCCCGTCGGGCGTGATCTGTGAGATCATGAAGGACGACGGGACGATGGCGCGGCTCGACGATCTCGTCGCCTTCGCCCAGCTGCACAATCTCAAGATCGGGACGATCCGTGACCTGATCGCCTATCGCCGCCGCCACGACCATCTGGTCGAGCGGCGCGCGGAAACGGTGTTCACCAGCCGCTGGGGCGGCGACTGGCGCAGCATCGCCTTCTGGAACAAGGCGACCGGCACCGAGCAGCTCGCGCTGGTCAAGGGCCGCGTCACTCCCGACAAGCCGACGCTGGTGCGGATGCACGCGCTTTCGCCCTTTGCCGATGTGTTCGGCGAGGCGGGCGACCGTGGCAGGCTGCTTCAGCGGTCAATGGAGATCATCGGCGAGGAAGGTGCCGGCGTCGTCGTCGTCATCAACAAGCCGCGCGCCGACGCCTTCACCATGGCGATCGAGCGCAAGGCGGGGAAGCGCACCGAAGTCGATATGGAGGAGTTGCGCGATTACGGCGTTGGCGCGATGATCCTCAACGAACTGGGGGTCGAGGAAATGGTGCTGCTGACCAACACCCATCACACGCTTGTCGGCCTCGACGGCTATGGCCTGCGCATCGTCGGTGAGCGCGCGATCGACCTGGGAGCCGAATGATGGCCAACATCCTGATCGTCGAAGCGCGCTTCTACGACCATTTGAACGACATGCTCCTCGCCGGTGCCCGCGCCGCGATCGAGGCGGCAGGTCATGCTCACGAGACCGTCACCGTCCCCGGCGCGCTTGAAGTCCCCGGCGCAATCGTGCTGGCTGAAGAGACCCAGCGTTACGACGCTTATGTCGCGCTCGGCGTGGTGATTCGCGGCGAGACCTATCATTTCGAGATCGTGTCGAACGAGAGCGCGCGCGGCATCATGGCGCTGACTATGGACGGCATTCCGATCGGCAACGGCATCCTGACCACCGAGGACGAGGGCCAAGCAATCCGCCGCGCCGATCCCGCACAGCTGAACAAGGGCGGCGGCGCGGCCGAGGCGGCCATTGCGATGCTGGCGCTCAAACAACGACTATGACCCACCCGATCCTCTTCACCGAACGGCTGATCCTGCGCCGTCCGGCGGCGGAAGATCTCGATGGCTGGGCAGCATTCTCCGCCGATCCGGTCGCGACCGAGCATCTTGGCGGCCCGGTCGAGCGCAGCGTCGCCTGGCGTCAGCTGTGCACCATGGCGGGCGCGTGGGAGATTAACGGCCTCGCGATGTTCAGCGTGATCGAGCGCGCGACCGGCAAATGGGTCGGTCGGCTTGGCCCGTGGATGCCCGAAGGCTGGCCGGGGACCGAAGTCGGCTGGGGCGTCGCGGGCGAATTTGTCGGGCGCGGCTATGCCTATGAGGGCGCGGTCGCGGCGATGGACTATGCCGTCGATGTGCTCGGCTGGGACGAGGTGATCCACACCATCGCGCCCGAAAACACCCGCTCGATCCGCCTCGCCCAGCGGCTCGGCTCGACCAACCTCCGCCCGGTCCAGCTTCCCGCCCCCTATGCCGATGTCACGGTCGATGCCTGGGGGCAAACCGCCGCGCAATGGCGTGCGGGACGCGCAGCGCGGTGACCGACGTCCCGCCCAGCCGCTACAAGGTGGTCGAACGCGACCGTCGGCTGGTCGTGATCGATACGCTGACCGGAAAGCCCGCCAGTGCGCCCGGCCCGATTCCGCCCGCGGCACGGCAGGATCAGCCCGAACCGTCACCCGTCGAGCGCCCAGTCACCGAAACCGAACCCCGCCGCATCGACGACCGCAGCGGCGCGCAGATCCTGACCACCTCGCCGCTCTACGACCTCAAGGCACCACGCCGGATCGTGATGGGCGACCGCTTCAACGAGAAGATCGGCAAGGCGATCGGCGGCTGGCTGATCGCAGCCTTTTTCGCCTTCACGATCGCCTTCCTGTTCTTCCCCTGGCTGATCGTGCTGCCGTTCGTGCTGGCGCTTCAGCCCAAGCTCCGCGCGGGAATCCGCACATGGATCACCGCGCGGCTGGATGAGATCGAACGGGGTTAGAGGCGGGTTACGCCGCCTCCTGCTCCGCCAGCGCCGGATAGTCCGTGTATCCCTCCGGCCCCTGGCTGAACCAGGTCTTCATGTCCCACGCATTGAGCGGCGCGCCGATCCGCAGTCGTTCGGGCAGGTCGGGGTTGGCAAGGAAGGTGCGGCCAAAGGCGACCGCGTCGGCGGTCCCCGCGTCGAGTACGGCCTGCGCCGCTTCGCGGGTTGCATAGTCCGAGTTAACCACCAGCGGCCCGTCGAACACCGTGCGGATCGCGGGACTCAGCTTTGGCACATCGGTGCGGCCATAGGTGCCCTCCGGCCCCGGCTCGCGCAGCTCGAGGAACGCGATGCCGAGTTCCGACAGCCGCCTGGCCGCAGGCAGGAACAGCGCGTGCGGATTGCTGTCATCGACCCCCTGGCTCGCGCCATTGGGCGACAGGCGCACGCCGGTGCGGTCGGCGCCGATCGCGGCGATGACGCGCTCGGTCACTTCGCTCAGCAACCGGATGCGGTTGTCGACGCTGCCGCCATAGTAGGCGTCGCTGCGATGGTTCGCACCGTCGCGGAGGAACTGGTCGATCAGATAGCCATTGGCGGCATGGATCTGCACGCCGTCGAAGCCAGCCTTGCGCGCATTCTCGGCGGCGCGGGCATAATCGTCGAGGATGCCGGGAATCTCGGACAGGTCGAGCGCGCGCGCGACCTCCGAAGGCTGGCGGCCCTCATAAGTGTGGATATGGCCCTGGGTCTGGGTTGCGGAGGACGAAACCGGCTGCTCGCCGATCACCGAACTGTGAACCTGCCGCCCCATATGCCACAGCTGCGCGACGATCCGCCCGCCTGCGGCATGGACCGCGTCGGTCACCGGCTTCCACCCCTCGACCTGCGCATCGGTCCATAGGCCCGGCGCGAACGGCCAGCCCAGCCCCTGACGGCTGATCCCGGTCGCTTCGGAGATGATGAGACCCGCCGAAGCACGCTGCGCATAATAGTCGGCCATGATCGCGGTCGGCACCGCGTCGCGATCGGCGCGGCCGCGCGTCAGCGGCGCCATCAGCACGCGGTTCGGCGCGGTGATCGCGCCCAGCGTCAGCGGATCGAACAGGTCGGGCATCAGCGAATTTCCCTCCAATTGGGTTGCATAATGCAACAGATAGGACGCTAAAGGCGCGATGCACGAGTCCACCCCGCCAAGAAAAGCTGCGCTGCCGCATAGTGCGTCTGCATTGCCCTTTGCCGCGCTGCTGCTCGGCAACCTCGCGCTCGCCTTCGGACCATGGTTCGTCCGCGCCGCCGATGTCGGGCCGGTCGCGGCAGGGTTCTGGCGGCTCGCGCTCGGTGTCCCGTTCCTGTTCGCGATCATCCTGATCAGCCGTGGCGGCGCGATGCGCGGGACGCGCGGGCTATGGGGCATATTGCTTCTCTCGGGTATCGCCTTCGCCGCCGACCTCGCCGCGTGGCACATCGGCATCCTCCACACGACGCTCGCCAATTCGACGCTGTTCGGCAATTCGGCGACGCTGATGTACCCGATCTGGGGATTCCTCATCGCCCGCGCCTGGCCGACGCGACAACAGGGTCTGGCGCTCGCACTGGCTGCAATCGGCGCGGGGTTGCTGCTCGGACGCTCCTATGAATTGTCGCCACAGAATCTGTTCGGCGACCTGCTCTGCCTGCTCGCGGGCGCGCTCTACACCGTCTATTTCATCCTGATGGCCCGTGCGCGCGAGGCGATGGCCCCGCTCCCTGCGCTGGCCTGGTCCAGCCTGTTCGGGACGCTCCCGCTGCTTGTCTTCGCCTGGGTGCTGGGCGAGCAGATCTGGCCGCAAAATTGGGGCATATTGGTCGGCCTCGCGCTTGCCAGCCAGGTCATCGGACAGGGGTTGCTGATCTACGCGCTCGGCCATCTCTCGCCGCTGGTCGTCGGCATCGCCCTGCTGACCCAGCCGGTCGTCGCCGGCACGGTCGGCTGGATCGTCTATAACGAGCGGCTTGGCGTGCCGGATTTCATCGGCGCAGCGTTGGTCGCAGTGGCGCTGGTCCTGGTCCGTCGTGGTAAAAGTCCTCCACGACAGGTTGCGCCGAGCGAGGCAGGGGCTAAAACAAGAACATGACCAATGTCGCCGATATGACGCTCGACGAGCTGCGCGACGCGCTTGCGCCGCACCTCGCGCCCAATGCCGCGTTCGACGGGTGGAGCGCGGCGGCGGTCGCCGCTGCCGCCGATGCGATCGGCGCGGACCACGACGTCGCCCGCCTTGCCATTCCCGCCAAGCCGGTCGAGATGATCGACCTGTGGTTCGCCCATGTCGATCGCGAGATGGCGCGCCGCCTGCCGCCCGAAAGGCTGGCGACAATGAAGATCCGCGCAAAGATCACGGCGCTGGTTGAGGCGCGGCTCGACATCCTCGCCCCGGATCGCGAAGCGTTGCGCCGCGCGGTCGCGATCCTCGCGATGCCGCACAATGCGGCGCGCGCCGCCCGGCTCGGCTGGCGCTCGGCAGACGCGATGTGGCGGCTAGCTGGCGACACCGCGACCGACTATAACCATTATACCAAGCGCGCGATGCTCGGCGGAATCTATGCCGCGACGATTGCCGTGTTCCTGAACGACGAGAGCGAGGGTCAGGCCGAAACCCGCGCCTTCCTCGCCCGCCGGATCGAAAACATCATGCAGTTTGAAAAGGCCAAGGCAAAGCTGGCGGCGCGGTCGGATCATCGCTTCAGCATGTCGCGCTTTATCGGCCGGCTGCGTTACAACGCGCGGTGAGCCGCCACCGATTGCCCCTAGTGCAGAACCTGCTTAGGCTGACGTCTTCAATCAACGGGGGGACGACCGGTGAAAGCTGTCGCGATTATTCTCAACTTTTTCATTCCGGGCGTAGGCAGCCTGGTCATTGGCAAGACCGGCGCAGGGATCGCGCAGCTGATCATTTACTTTGTCGGCCTGTTCTTCACGCTCACCTTGATCGGAATCATCATCGGCGGCCCGATGATGCTGGGCGCATGGATCTGGGGACTGGTGACCGCAGCGACCCATGTCGATCAGCCGGTGCAGGTGCATGTCATCCATACCAATCAGCCGGGCGGCTCGACACCCGACGCGTAATCCGGGGCCAGCCCCGCGTCATGCGATGACACGGGGCACCTGGTGACTCCGCTGCCGTATCCCGCGCTCCACGCAAGTCATGGCGGCATCTGGATCGCGACCGCCGAAGGGACGCGCAGCATCGGGCGGGGGGAAGCGGTGCGGATCGCCGCCGACACGCCGGTCATCCTGCTCAACGCGCCGCTCGCGGCACAGCGGCTCGGCTATCCTGATCTGTCAGGGCTCGACCTGCTCGAGCTGTTTGCATTCCTGCGCCCGGCACAGTTCATGGTTCCGACCCCGCGCGGCCTTGCCCGCACGCTGGGCCTTGCCGAGCCCGAGGACGATGCCGGGGTCGCAGCTTTCCTGCGCGATGCCACAGACGCGATGCTGGCCATTGCCGAAACCAACTGGCCCGAGCGCGAAGGCGCATGGCACGCCGCCCAGTCGCTGGCGAAACTGCGCTGGAGCTGGGCACCGGCGGTGTCGCAGCGACTGGCAAAGCCGGAAACGGCCGAGCGCTGGCTGTTCTCGCGCCTGCCCGAATGGAGCGAGGGCGCGCCGCGCACCCCGCCGCGCACCGTCACGCTCGATCCCGACGCGGTGCGCGATCGGCTTGCGGCGCTGACCGGATCAGGGGCGGAAGTGCGCGCCGGCCAGCGCCGTTACGCCGAGGCGGCAGCAAGCGCCTTTGCGCCGCGCACGATGCGCGATTCACCCAATTTTGTGCTGGCTGAGGCTGGGACGGGCATTGGTAAAACGCTGGGTTATCTCGCTCCCGCGTCGCTCTGGGCACAGCAAGCCGATGGCGTTGTATGGATCTCGCCCTGTACCAAGGCGCTGCAACGCCAGTTGGGGCATGAAAGCGAGCGACTGTTTCCCGATCCCGAGGAGCGCAAGCGCCGCATCGTGACGCGCAAGGGTCGCGAAAACTATCTCTGCCTGCTCAACCTTGAGGATGCGCTTCAGGGCGGGTTCGCGGGGCGTGCCGCTGTGCTGGCGCAACTCGTCGCGCGCTGGGCCGGTTACACCGCCGATGGCGATATGGTCGGCGGCGACCTGCCCGGCTGGCTTCCCGTATTGTTCCGCCGCAACGGTTCGACCGCGCTGACCGACCGGCGCGGCGAGTGCGTCTATGCCGGCTGCCCGCATTATCGGAAGTGCTTCATCGAGCGCGCCGCGCGGGCGAGCGCGGACGCCGATATCGTCATCGCCAACCATGCGCTGGTGATGGTCAACGCCGCACGCGGGCGCGAAACCGCGACGCGCCCGACCCGCTATGTGTTCGACGAAGGTCATCACCTGTTTGACGCTGCCGATGCGATGTTCAGCGTCGCGCTGTCAGGGCAGGAGACGATCGAGCTGCGCCGCTGGGTCACCGGCCCCGAAAGCGGCTCGCGCGGCCGTCGGCGCGGGCTGGCCGCCCGTCTCTCCGATGTCGCGAGCTATGACGATGCCGGTGCACGCGCAATCAGCGAGGCGGTCGATGCCGCCCGCGCGCTACCATCCGATGGCTGGCTCCAGCGGCTCGCTGAGGGCCAGCCCTTCGGCCCGATCGAGCACCTCCTCGCCGCCGTGCGCGGCCTTGTCTACGCCCGCGACACCGATGGCTCGGGCGAGGCGGGCTATGGGATCGAGACCGAACTGGCCGCGCCCGATTCGCCACTGATCGACGCCATCCCTCCCGCCGCCGCCGCGCTCGAATCGTTGCTGCGCCCGATGATGGCGCTCGGCCGACGGCTAGAGGCGGTGCTGGACGAGGCTCCCGACTGGATGGACGGTCAGGCGCGCGCGCGGATCGAAGGCGCGATCGCCTCACTCGGCTGGCGCGCGGAGACCGTCGCCGCCTGGCTCGCGCTCGTCGCCCGCATCGGCGGCCCGACCACCCCGGAATTCGTCGACTGGCTCGCCGTCGAACGCATCGAAGGCCGCGAAATCGACATCGCCATCCATCGCCGCTGGCTCGACCCGACGAAGCCCTTCGCCGATACCGTACTCAAGTCCGCGCATGGCGCTCTGGTCACCTCCGCGACGCTGCGCGCGGGCGGCGATTGGGAGGTTGCCGAACAGCGCAGCGGCGCGCAGCACCTCCTCCACCCCGCACAGCGGTTCGAGGCGCCATCGCCGTTCGACTATCCGCGCCAAGCCGAAGTGCTGATCGTCACCGACATCAAGCGCGGCGACATGGGCGCACTCGCCGCCGCCTATGCGCGGCTGATCGTAGCGGCACAGGGCGGGACATTGGGCCTGTTCACCGCGATCCGGCGGCTGCGCGCCGTCCACACCCGCATCGCCGACCGGCTCGCACGGGAGGGGTTGCCGCTTTATGCCCAGCATGTCGACCCCATCGACACCGGCACGTTGGTCGATATCTTCCGCGACGATCCGCGCGCCTCGCTGATCGGCACCGATGCGCTGCGCGATGGGGTCGATGTTCCCGGCCATTCGCTGCGGCTGGTGGTGATGGAGGGCGTCCCCTGGCCCAAGCCGAGCGTGCTCCATGCCGCGCGGCGGCTCGCTGGCGGGGGAAGCGCCTATGACGACCGTATCGTCCGCGCCCGGCTGGCGCAGGCGTTCGGGCGGCTGATCCGGCGTGCGGATGATTCGGGTGCGTTCGTGCTGCTGTCCGCCGCCACTCCGTCGCGACTGCTCGACGCCTTCCCGACCGGCACCCCGATCGCGCGATTGACGCTGGATGAGGCGGTCGCACGCGTGCGGCGTCTTTCCTCCGTCGCATCGCTGGGGCAGAAGGCACGCGAAACCGCCGATCCGGAGGGCTGATGAAGACGTTGACGGTATTGCGCCACGCCAAGTCGAGCTGGGACGACGCCGTCGCGCGCGATTTCGACCGGCCGCTAAATGCCCGCGGACAAAAGGCGGCGGTGACGGTCGGCCGCCATATGCGCAGCGAGGGGCTGAGCTTCGATCAGGTCGTCGCCTCACCCGCAACGCGGGTCGTTGAGACGGTCGAGCAGGTGGAAACCGGCTATGGCAGCGCGCTGGCCCCGGCATGGGACCGCCGCATCTACCTCGCTTCGGCCTCGACCTTGCTCGACGTGGTGCACGAACTTCCCGCCGGCGCTGACAGCGCATTGTTGATCGGCCATAATCCGGGTCTTGAAGATCTGATCCTCATGCTGGTTCCGGATCGTGCGGGAGACCTGTTGCGCGACTCGGTCGAGGAAAAATTCCCAACCGCCGCGCTGGCGGTTATCACGTTCGACGTCGCTGAATGGAACGCCGTCCGGTCGAGTTCCGGGACATTGGTCCGGTTCGTACGTCCCCGCGATCTCGACGCGGCGCTCGGCCCCGAGATCTGATCAACCGTCTTCGTTCAGTGCGTTTTGCAGCGCGGTGCGCACTGCGCGCAGCGAATCGGATCGTCCGCGCCGGGCACCGCGCTCGGCATCGAGCAGGCGTTGAACGCCGCGGATCGAATAGCCCTCGCGACTGAGCAGCGAATCGATGCGACGAACCAAAGCGACGTCATCGGGGCGATAATAGCGCCGCCCGCCCGCGCGCTGCAGCGGGCGCAACTGAGGAAATCGCGTTTCCCAATATCTCAATATGTGCTGGGGGCGCCCGATTTCCTGCGCAAGCTCACCGATCGTCCGGAAGGCTTCGGGGCCCTTCTCCGGACCGGTTGCCATGTCATCCCCCGCTGACGATCCGGTCGCGCAGCATCTGGCTGGCGCGGAAGGTGAGCACGCGGCGCGGGGCAATCGGCACCTCGATCCCGGTTTTCGGATTGCGACCGATCCGCTCGCCCTTGTCGCGCAGGACGAAGCTGCCAAAGCCCGAAATCTTGACATTCTCGCCCTTGGCGAGCGCTTCGCACATATGGCCGAGGATCTGTTCGACCAGCCGCGAGGCGTCGGCGCGCGAGAGGCCCACGTCGCGATGCAGTGCATCAGCGAGATCAGCCCTGGTCAGCGTCGCGGCGGTTGCCATCGTAAACCCTCCTGCCCCGTCTTGTTACCGTAACACATTGAGGGATTGGTGCAACCATCGTTGCGCGGACGTTACGATATCGTAATTCTACGGGTTCACGCGGCGTGTTACCCAAATCAGAAACGCACCACTGCGGCACCCCAGGTGAAGCCTCCACCCATCGCCTCGAGCACCAGCAGGTCGCCCTGTTTGATGCGCCCATCGCGCACGGCCGTGTCGAGCGCGAGCGGCACCGATGCCGCCGACGTGTTGGCGTGCTGATCGACCGTGACCACGACCTTTTCCGGAGCGAGACCCAGTTTCTTGGCGGTCGCATCGAGGATGCGGGCATTGGCCTGATGTGGCACGACCCAGTCGACATCGTCGGCCTTGAGCCCGGCAGCGGCCAGACTCTCGTTCATCACGCTGGCAAGGTTGACGACCGCGTGACGGAATACTTCCTTGCCCTTCATCCGCAACTTGCCGACCGTGCCGGTGGTGGAAGGCCCGCCATCGACATAGAGCAACTGGTTATGACGGCCATCCGCGTGGAGCTTGGTTGTCAACACGCCGCGCCCGCCATCGACTGCGCTCTCCTGCGCCTCCATCACGATCGCGCCAGCACCGTCGCCGAACAGCACACAGGTGGTGCGGTCTTCCCAATCGAGGATGCGGCTGAACGTTTCCGCGCCAATCACGAGCGCGCGATTGGCGCTGCCCGCGCGGATCATGCTGTCGGCGACCTGCACCGCGTAGAGGAAACCCGAGCACACCGCTGCCACGTCGAACGCGACGCAATCGTCGATGCCGAGCGCCGCCTGCACGCGGGTCGCGCTTGCCGGAAAGGTCTGATCGGGCGTTGCGGTGGCAAGGACGATCAGGTCGATCGTCTGCGCATCCACTCCCGCCGCCGACAGTGCAGCACGCGCGGCGTCCGTGGCGAGCGTCGATGTCGTCTCGTCTTCGGCGGCGATATGGCGAAAGCGGATGCCGGTCCGCTCGACGATCCATTCGTCGGACGTGTCGATCTGCTCGGCCAATTCGGCATTCGGCACCCGACGACGCGGCAGCG
Organism: uncultured Stakelama sp.; assembly: GCA_964638925.1. Taxonomy (GTDB): domain Bacteria; phylum Pseudomonadota; class Alphaproteobacteria; order Sphingomonadales; family Sphingomonadaceae; genus Sphingomonas. The sequence goes on from CAZWZP010000048.1 coordinate 14,884, forward strand.
CCGATCCGGTTCCCGTAATCACTGCACGCCGCATGGTGGCGGCGGCGCTCGATTCACTCATGCTGCCTGGGCCTCGAAATTGCCGAGATCCTCGGCGATGCGACGGGTCAGGTCGTCGCGCACCATTTTTGCGGCGACGCCGATCGCGGTTTCGACCCCGATCTCGTTGGCACTGCCATGGCTCTTCACGATAATGCCGTTGAGGCCGAGGAAGACCGCGCCGTTATGATTGTTGGGATCGAGGTGATGGCGCAGCAGATCGGTTGCGGGCTTCGAGATCAGGAAGCCGATCTTCGAACGGATCGAGCTGGCAAAGGCGCGGCGCAGCAGATCGCCAACGAAGCGCGCGGTGCCCTCCACCGTCTTGAGCGCGATATTCCCGGCGAACCCATCGCACACGACAACGTCGACGTTCCCGCGCGACAGCGCATTACCCTCGACAAAGCCGGTGAAACGCAGCGGCAAATGCGTCGCAGCGCGCAGTTGCTGCGCCGCATCGCGGATGATGTCGGTGCCCTTGAGTTCTTCGGTGCCGATGTTGAGCAGCGCGACACGCGGCGCATCAAGGTCGAGCACGGTGCGCGCATAGGCGGCACCCATCACTGCAAACTGGATCAGGTTGCGGCTGTCGACCTCGGTATTCGCACCCAGATCCAGCATCACCACGTCATTGTCGCCCAGCGTCGGCATCCGTGCGGCAAGCGCCGGGCGGTCAATCCCCGGCATCGTCCGCAGCGCCAGCTTGGCCATCGCCATCAGTGCGCCGGTATTGCCCGACGACACGGCGGCGGCCGCTTCCCCGCGCTTCACCAGATCGATCGCGACGCCCATCGACGTCGTCTTGGCGCGGCGAATCGCCTGGCTCGGCTTGTCGTCGGCGGTCACCACCTCGGGTGCGTGCACGATTTCCGACGCAGCGGTCAGGTTGGGATGGGCCTTGAGCCCTTCACGAATCGCCGATTCATCGCCGACCAGCAGAAAGCGCATACCATCGAACCGGCGTCGCGCGCGTGCGACTCCGGCGAGCATGACCGCCAGCCCCTCATCGCCGCCCATCGCATCGACGGCGATTCGTGCGCTTGAGGTCATGACCGACAGCCCCCTTTAATCGGGCTCAGCCCTCGACCGAGACGATCTCGCGGCCGTTATAATGGCCGCAGGCACCGCACAGCACGTGCGGGCGCTTCAACTCACCGCAGTTCGGGCATTCCTGAAACGCCTGGACCGTCAGCGCATCGTGCGAGCGACGCATACCACGGCGGCTGGGCGAAACTTTTCTCTTGGGGACGGCCATTTCGGCAAACCTTCTTGAACTGTCGTCTAAAACCTGAATCGCGATACGCCCATGACGGCGAACGGGCAAGCGCCGGGGTCCGGCGCTCGCCGGACAGCCCTGGGCCAGTCGCAAAGCGAGCGAGCGCCTATACCGATTTCCGTTCAAGTTGCAAGGCGGCGCGCGGCATGGCACCGCAGCAGCTCCAATTGGGGGGAAGTATTTCATGGACGCGATCATCCTGCCTGTCACACTGGCCGCCGCAGCAGCCTGCGCACTACTCAACGCCTGGCTCACCTATCGTGTAGGGCAAGTGCGGCGCGCAGAGAAAATCCTGGTCGGTGACGGGGGCAGCACCCGATTGACCGCGCGAATGCGCGCCCAGCTCAACTTCGTTGAGCACGCACCGTTCGTGCTGATCCTGATCGCGCTGATCGAACTGGCGGTCGGGACCGAGACCTGGCTATGGGCCGTTGCGGCGCTGTTTGTCGCGGGCCGGATCCTCCACGCCTTCGGCATGGATGGCTGGCTCCCCGGACGCATGATCGGCATCGTGGTCACCTTGCTCGTGACGATCGGCCTCGCCGGCTATGCCGCCGCCATCCCCTATTTTGCATTCGGCGAATCGGAGACGATCGAACTGGTCGAAACGGCCGGTTAGAGGTTTTCCTCAACCCACGCCGTCAACAGCGTGTGGGCAATCGCATAACGTGGCGGGGCAATGAACCGGGCATCCGGTTCACCCGCCAGCGCCGCACGCACCTCGTCGCGCGTTACCCACATCGCGTCCTCGATCTCGGTCGTGTCGAGCGATAGCGCGTCATCCGCGGCGCGGGCGATGCAGGCGATCATCAGCGATGAGGCGAACGGCCAGGGCTGGCTAGCGACATAGCGGACGTCCGACACGCGCACGCCCGCCTCCTCCAGCGTCTCCCGCGCGACCGCTTCCTCGATTGATTCGCCAACCTCGACGAAGCCGGCAAGCGCCGAATAGCGCCCTGCGGGCCAGGCCGCCTGCCGCCCGAGCAGCGCGCGGCTGTCATATTCCGCGAGCATGATCACCACCGGATCGGTGCGCGGAAAATGCTCCGCGCCGCAGCCGGTGCAACGCCGCGCCCAGCCGGCGCGAAACACCTCGGTCGCGCCGCCACACGCCGCGCAAAATCCGTGGCGCTGGTGCCAGTCGACCAGGCTGCGCGCGGCGGCATATAGCCCCGCCTGATCACGCGGCATCAGCCCCAGCATCGCAAACAGCGCGGGCGAGCGCGTCGCGCCATGCCGCTCGCCCATGCGCAGCGGCGCGAAATGCGGCTTGCCGTCGATATAGCCAAGGAACAGCGGCTCGGCATCGTCGGGCAGGTCGGCCAGGCTCACCCAGACCAGCCGCCCCGCACCATCCAGTTCGGGATCGAGTCCGTTGAGCTTCAACAGCCGCGCGCGCCAGTCACCCAGTGCCGCCGCCAGCGCCTCAGGGTTATTGCGTTCCCGGTCGGCGCGATCGAGCACGCCGCCGGTGAAGCCGACTTCAAGGCGCATCAGCGTCCCGCTTGGGCGTAAACGGCTTTGACCGCATCGGCGCGCAGCGGCCATTTGTCCGAGGGGAAGTAATTGACCATCACCGTCCCGCGAATCTTCTTCGACGGATCGACCCACGCGACCGTACCCGCAGCACCACCCCAGCCATAGGTACCCTTGCCCGCGCCGCCGGGCACATCCTCAAGCTGCACCGATCCGCCCGCGCCATAGCCCATTTTCGGCCCAGTCGCGCCGCCGCTCCCGCTCGGCGCACCGCCATAAGTGACGCCCGCGGGCAGCAGGTCGGACATGGCGAGTCGCACCGTCTCGGGCTTCATCACGCGGACACCATCGACCGCGCCGCCATTCGCCAGCATGTGCAGGAAACGGTCATAGTCGCGCGCCGACATCACCAGACCCGCCCCGCCATAAGGAAAGGACGGCGGCGTCAGATAGGCGGAGGTCTTGGCCGGATCGAGGGGCAGGCGATTGTCGCCCGCCCAGGCATAGTTGGTCGCGAAGCGCCCGACCTCCGACTGCGGCACGGTCCAGTAGGTCGAGGTCATCTTGAGCGGCCCGAACATCCGGCTCTGAACAAACTGCTCGAATGGCATCCCCGCCGCCGCCTCGATGACCGCGGGGAGCAGGTCGAGGCTGATCGAATAGCTCCATTTGGTCCCCGGCTCCGCAATTAGCGGCAACGTCGCAACCCGCTCGGCAAATTGCTTGAGGCTTGTCGGACGGAGCGGTCGTGCCTGTGCCTCGAACACTGCGTTGACGGCACCCGGGGTGATCCCCAGCCGCTCATATTCCTTGAGCAGCGGCCCTTTGGTGATGATCGAATAGCCAAGACCTGCCGTGTGGGTGAGCAGGTGCCGAACCGTAATCTGCGTCGTCGCCGGGCGGCTGTCGAGGCTGTTGGCCGGATCGGTCAGCACCTTCATGGTGCGAAAACCGGGGAAGAAATCGGCGATCGGCTGATCGAGCTTCAGCTTGCCATCCTCGACCAGCATCATCGCCGCCATCGCGGTGATCGGCTTGGTCATCGAATAGACACGCCACAGCGAGTCGGGGCCGGCAGCCGCCGCGTCGGGCTCCATGGCAATGCGGCCCGCGCTGGCAAAGACCGGCGCTGAATCGCCGACGCCATAAGCAACAACGATGCCCTGCGCGCGGTTTTGCGCGACATACTCCTTAGCCAGCACCTCGACCGGAGCCGCCGTCTGCGTCGCAGTCGCCGCCTGTCCGAACGCCGCCGATTGCGTCGTCGCCAGCGCCAGCGCCGCCGCGCCACCGATCATCCAGGTCCGCTTCATGCTTCGCTCTCCATCGCCTCGACCGCCTTGGCGAACAGCCGCGGAAGTCCTGCCTCATCCAGTCGCGCGAGCGGCCACCATTCGCCGTCGACCGCGCCTATGTGACGTGCGACTGTTGCAGTCGCAAGCACGGCGTTCAGCTCGAAATGCGTAAAGACATGGCGGATCACCGCATTGCGCAGCGTCCAGGCGGCGGCGATCGGCGCATCGGCCAGGCCGGGCGGGCTATCGGCCCATGGCCCGGTGGGCAGCGCGCGCATACCTCCCAGCAGCCCCCTGCCCGGACGCCGGACCAGCATCACCGCGCCATCGCGCTCCAACCAGAAAAACGTGCCATGCCGCACCGGCCGCGCGCGCTTCTTCGCCTTGACCGGAAATGCCTCGGGCGTCCCCGACCGCCGCGCGGTGCAGGCCTCAGCCAGCGGACACAGCAGGCATTTGGGGCTGCGCGGGGTACAGATCGTCGCGCCCAGATCCATCATCGCCTGCGCAAAATCGCCCGCACGCGCATCCGGCGTGATCGAATCGGCCAGTTCGCGGATGCGCGGCTTGGCTCCCGGCAGTGGATCGGCCAGCGCGAACAGCCGCGTCACGACCCGCTCGACATTGCCATCGACCACCACCGCGCGCTGTCCGAACGCGATCGCCGCCACCGCCGCCGCCGTATAGGCACCAAAGCCGGGCAGCGTGCGCAACGCCGCCTCGTCCGCAGGCAGCCGCCCGCCATGCTCCCCCGTCACCGCCCGCGCCGCCGCGAGGAGGTTGCGCGCGCGGGCATAATAGCCAAGGCCCGCCCAGGCGCTCATCACATCAGCGTCGTCAGCCGCCGCGAGGCTCGCAAAATCCGGCCAGCGCGTCGTGAACGCCTCGAAATAGGGAATCACCGCCGCGACCTGCGTCTGCTGCAGCATCACTTCCGACAACCACACGCGATAGGGGTCCGGCGGCGGCGTTCCGGGCGGCGCGCGCCACGGCAGCACCCGCGCGCTGGCATCATACCAGGCAAGCAACTGATCGGCGATGATGTGAGAAACATTGTCGGGCACGCCCCGGCTATGCAGCGGATCGGGCGTGTGAGCAGGCCGGGCGCGCGCCGCGTC
>CAZWZP010000049.1:0-19709 GCA_964638925.1 uncultured Stakelama sp.
CGCTGACCCTCAACGGCCTGCGCGGGCGGGTGCGGCTGCGCACCGATGGCGGGCTGAAGACCGGGCGCGATATCGTCATCGCCGCGATCCTGGGTGCCGAGGAATTCGGCATCGGCACGCTCAGCCTCGTCGCGATGGGCTGCATCATGGTGCGCCAGTGCCACAGCAACACCTGCCCCGTCGGCGTGTGCACGCAGGACGAGCGGCTGCGTCAGAAATTCACCGGATCGCCCGAAAAGGTCATCAATTTGATGACCTTCATCGCCGAGGAAGTGCGCGAAATCCTCGCCAAATTGGGCTGCAAGAGCCTGGACGAGGTGATCGGGCGGACCGAATTGCTGCGTCAGGTCAGCCGCGGTGCCGAGCATCTCGACGATCTCGACCTCAACCCGATCCTCGCCAAGGTCGACGCGGACGAAAGCGAGCGGCGCTTCAGCCTGTCGACCTGGCGTAACGCGGTGCCCGACAGCCTCGACGCGCAGATCATCGCCGACGCGCGCGCGGTGTTCGAGCGCGGCGAGAAGATGCAGCTCGCCTATAATGTCCGCAACACCCACCGCGCGGTCGGCACGCGGCTGTCGAGCGAGATCACCAAGACCTTCGGCATGTCGAAGCTCAACGACGGCCATGTCGAAATCCGCCTGCGCGGCAGCGCCGGCCAGTCGCTCGGCGCATTCCTGTGCACGGGCGTGACGCTGGAAGTGTTCGGCGACGCTAACGACTATGTCGGAAAGGGCCTGTCGGGCGGCACGATCATCGTCCGCCCGCTGGTCAGCTCGCCGCTCGCGAGCCAGGACAACACGATCATCGGCAACACCGTGCTGTATGGCGCGACCAGCGGCCGGTTGTTCGCGGCAGGTCAGGCGGGCGAGCGCTTCGCGGTGCGTAATTCGGGTGCGCAGGTCGTGGTCGAGGGCTGTGGCGCCAATGGCTGCGAATATATGACCGGCGGCGTCGCGGTGGTGCTGGGTGAGGTCGGCGCGAATTTCGGCGCGGGCATGACCGGCGGCATGGCGTTCATCTATGACGAAAGCGGTACATTCGAAGCGCGCGCCAATGGCGAGAGCATCGTGTGGCAGCGCCTTTCATCGCTGCATTGGGAAGCGGTGCTCAAGAATCTGGTCACCGACCATGCCGAGGCGACCGACAGTAAATGGTCGACCGGACTGATTGAGGATTGGGAGCGGGCGCGCGGCCATTTCTGGCAGGTGGTTCCGAAGGAGATGCTGACGCGGCTGGCGCACCCGCTGGATGACAGCGTGGAGATGGTCGCGGCAGAGTGAGCGCTCGTGTTCTCCATTGATCGCCGCGAGATAGGCGCTGCGGTCGCAATTGGCGGGATGCTGTGCCTGATCGCAGGGATGGCGTGGTGGCCGCAGCCAAGCAAGGAGGAGCCGCTACGGGCCACGGCAACCTTTGTGTCTGCGCGACCCTTCGTCGATGCCAACAAGTATCGAAAGGCGATCACTCGCCTGGCCATCTCGGTACAGCTGAACGATGGCAGCACCCTTGTGGTGAACCCAGCCGCTGAATGTGTCCCGACCTATCGCAAGGGGGACCGGCTGGAACTGACGGGCGTTCACACCAATGGCGGTTGCATTGAATGGAAGATCGCCAACGATCGGTGCCCAGTCTGAGGCTTCTTCGCTTGCCGCCCCCGCCCCGCGCCGCCTATGCCGGTCGGCATGTGGCAACTCTACCAATTCCCCCTGTGCCCCTTCTCGCGCAAGGTGCGGCTCGTCCTGGGTGAGAAGGGCGTCGGCTATGAGCCGGTGCGCGAATCGCCTTGGGCGCGGCGCGACGAGTTTCTCGACATGAACCCGGCGGGGCAGACCCCGGTGATGGCCGATGATCGCGGCGTCGTGCTGATCGATTCGGTCGCGATCTGCGAGTTTTTCGAGGAAACCGTCAGCAAGGCCGCCCTGCTCAACGGCACCGCCGCGGACCGCGCGGAGATCCGGCGGCTGGTCAGCTGGTTCGACAATCAGTTCTTCCGCGACATCACCGGGCCATTGCTCAACGAACGGATGATCAAGCGCATCGTCCAGCGCGCGACGCCCGACAGCGGCGCATTGCGTGAGGCGATGAAGGCCGCGGTCGCGCATCTCGACTATATCGATTTCCTGCTCGACCACCGCACCTGGCTGGGCGGAGCGACGATGAGCCTCGCCGATCTCGCCGCCGCCGCGCAGATCAGCGTTGCCGATTATCTAGGCGGCATCGACTGGAAGAGCCATGAGCAGGCCAAGCGCTGGTATGTCGGCATGAAGAGCCGCCCGAGCTTCCGCCCGCTGCTCGCCGAGCGGATGGAGGGGATCAACCCGCCAGCGGATTACGAGAAGCTCGACCTGTGAGCGCCAGCAGCGCGGTCGTTATCGGTGCGAGCGGCGGGATCGGCGGCGCGCTGGCCGACGCGCTGGATGAGGAAGCAGGCCACGCGAAGGTCTGGCGCTTTGGCCGGTCGCTGGCCGGGGACGCGCATCTCGACCTGACCGATGAGGCGAGCATTGCCGCCGCCGCGGCGCGGGTCGCCGCCGGGCCGCCCCCATCGCTGGTGTTCGTTGCCACCGGCATCCTGGGCGAGGGCGAGCGCGGTCCGGAAAAGGCGCTGCGCGACCTCGACCCCGACTGGCTGGCGCGCGTGTTCGCGATCAACACGATCGGCCCCGCGCTGGTCGCCAAGCATTTCCTGCCGCTGCTGCCGCGTACCGGCACCCCGGTGTTCGCGGCGCTGTCGGCGCGGGTGGGGAGCATCAGCGACAATCGGCTGGGTGGCTGGCACGGCTATCGCGCGTCGAAGGCGGCGCTCAACATGCTCATCCGCAATTTCGCGATCGACGCGCGGCGGCGCAACGACCGGTCGATCGTCGTCGGGCTGCACCCCGGCACGGTGGACACCCAGCTGTCAGAGCCGTTCCGCGGGACGGTCGCACCCGGCAAGCTGTTCGACCGCGAACGCGCCGCGCTGCAATTGCTGGACGTGGTCGAGGGGTTGAAGCCCGGCGACAGCGGCAAATGCTTTGCGTGGGACGGAGCGGAGATCCCCGCTTAAAATTCGTCTTCAGGAACGCGCCCCACCCGCCGGTCGTCGCGTCGGCCCCGGTCGCGGGGTTCGTCCTCGAAACGATCATCGCGGGGCGCATCGCGGCGCGGGCGGGTCATTTCGATACTGCCGTCGCGATTGACGCGCACGCCCAGCTCCTGCCCGCCAAAGCTGCCCTCCAGCTCGATCGGATCGTCGATGAAATTGTCCGGATCCTCGACAAGGACGTCGGTGACATTTTCGACCACGGGCTCGGGTCGCGGACGTGCCGCGACGCCCAGCGCCTGGCTCATGAAATCGCGCCACACGCGCGCGGGCATCCCGCCCCCGGCCAGCCCGGCATTGGGGCTATTGTCGTCATTGCCCATCCACACACCGGTGATGATGCCGTTGGAATAGCCAACAAACAGCGCGTCGCGATTATCCTGTGTCGTCCCGGTCTTGCCGAACGTGTCGATCGCCAGCGCCGCGCCGCGCCCGGTCCCTTCGCTCACCGTCGCGGCAAGCAGTTCGCGCATCCCCTCCAGCTCGCTGCGGGATAGCGACCGGGTCGCCCCGGTCAGCCGTGCCGCCCAGCCCGGCACGTCGGCGTCGGACAGACCGCGCGGGCGCACCGGAGTGGTGCCGCTGGCGATGGCGGCATAGGCGGCGGTCAGTTCGATCAACGAGACGCTCGACGTGCCGAGGGCGATCGACGCTTCGCTCGGGATGGGAGAGGTGATGCCGAGGTCACGCGCCGCGCGGATCACGGCGGCGACGCCGACCCGCTGGGTCAGCCGCGCGGCGGCGACGTTGCTCGACCGCGCGAACGCCTCACGCAGCGTGATCGGTCCGCGATAGCGCCCATCGCTATTCTTCGGGCTCCAGTCGCCGAACGTCACCGGCTCATCGCGCACGATCGAATCCGGGGTCATCCCTGACCGCAAGGCGGCGAGATAGACGAACAGCTTGAAAGTCGAACCCGGCTGGCGCTGTGCCTGGGTTGCGCGGTTGAAGGGCGATTCCGCGTAATTCTTGCCGCCGACCATCGCGATCACGCGCCCATCGGGGCGCATCGCGACGATCGCGACCTGTGCCTTGCGTAAGCCCGCATTGCGCACCGCACGCTCCGCAGCGCGCTGCATCTTCGCCTCCAGCGTGGTCGTCACGGTCGTGTTCGTGGCGATCTCGCCCGATCGGTCGCGCGCCTCGGGCAGCACCCAGTCGGCGAAATAGGTTCCGCTGGGCAGCGTCTTGACCTTCGACAGCCGCAGCCGCGCCGGCTGGACCGCCTTGCCCTCCGCCTCGGTCAGGAAGCCGGCATCGACCATCGTGCTGACCACCACTGCCTGCCGCTCGCGCGCGCCGGACAGGTTCGACGAGGGGGCGAGCCGCGAGGGTGCCTTGACCAGCCCGGCCAGCATCGCCGCCTGCGCGACGGTCAGGTCGGTCGCCGGCCGGCTGAAATAATGGCGCGCGGCGGCGTCGAGGCCATATTGGTTGTCACCGAAATAGACGTTCGACAAATAGCGCGACAGGATTTCGTTCTTGGTCAGCCATGCTTCGAGCCAAAAGGAGATCAGCACCTCCTGAAACTTCCGGCCAAAGGTGCGATCGGAATTGAGGAAGGCGTTCTTGGCGAGCTGTTGCGTGATCGTGCTGCCCCCCTGCCGGCTGTTGTCGGTGAACATGTTGTTGACGAAGGCGCGCAAAATGCCGCGCGGATCGACACCCCAATGCGCGTTGAAGCGGCGATCCTCGACCGCGATGAATGCCTGAACGACATGTTCGGGCAGCTTGGACGCATCAACCGGCGCGCCCACCACCGCCCCGGTGCGCGCGATCGCGGTGCCCTCCGCCGACAGCAAGGTAATCGACGGCGGCACCGGCGGTTCGAGCGACTTGGACAGCGGCGCGGTGAGCACCAGCCACGCGACTGCGGCGAGGAACAACAGGATCAGCACCGCCAGGATGCGCGGCACCCAGCGCCATTTGCGTTTGCGGACGATGACCGGGAGGTTGACGGTATAGTCGCCAAGCGGCGGCGACGCTCCGCCCGCCGTCGCAGGCTGGGGCGGTATCGCCGGGCCGCGCGGGTCCGCGATCTCGGGATAAAGTGTGTCGTAACGCATGGAACCGGGCACTGTATTAGGCCCTTAGAACAGCGTGGACAAGCGCCCGCCATGCGCGCCGATGCGGCATGGCGGGCGCCCGGGTCATTTCGCCGCAGCCGACTTTGGAGCGGCTGCCGCAAGGCCGGGGACATAGTCCGCGCCTTCAAGCACCTGGATGCTCGATCCCGTAAAGTCGCCGATCGGCTCCGCCCGGCCACCAAGGCACTTCGACAGAAACCCCTCGCTGATCGCGAAGAAGGACAGGCGATTCTCCGGGCGGACGAAGCCATGCCCCTCATCGGGATAGTTGATGTACGTGACCGGCAGCTTGCGCGCCTTCATCGCCGCGACGATCTGATCGCTCTCGGCCTTCACCACGCGCGGATCGTTGCCCCCCTGCCCGATCAGCAGCGGCTTGGTGATCGCGTCAACGCGGGTGATCGGCGATTGCGCCATCATGCGCTTCAGATCCTCGGGCTTACTGGGGTCCCCGATATGCTTGTAGAAGGTGCCCTCCAGGATCGGTCGCCAATAGGGCGGGAAGCTTTCCATCAGCGTCTTGAGGTTCGACGGGCCGACAATGTCGACACCGCACGCGAACCGATCGGGCGTGAAGGTCAGGCCGACCAACGTCGCATAGCCGCCATAGGAGCCGCCCATGATCGCGACCTTGTCCTTCGCCGTCACCCCGCCCGCAATCGACCAGTCGACCGCGTCGATCAGATCCTGGTGCATCTTGCCCGACCATTCGCCGATCGCGGCGTTGACGAAGCCCTTGCCAAAGCCGGTCGAGCCGCGGAAATTGACGCTGAGCACCGCATAGCCGCGATTGGCGAGCCATTGATGCGCGCTGTTATAGCCATAGCCGTCACGCGCCCATGGGCCGCCATGGACGAACAGCACCATCGGCACCGGCTTGTCCGCCTTGCCGTCCTTGTTGGCGTCGGCACCGGGCGGGAGCGTGAGGTAGCTGACCAGGGTCTTGCCATCGCCGGTCGGGATTTCGACCGGCCACATCGGCTGGAGCTTGTACGCCGCCAGATCGGGTCGCGTCTCGTAGAGCTTGGTCACGCTCTTCGCCTTGCGATCGTAGATATAGGCCGTCGCCGGCTGCTCCGCCGCACTCGCTGCGACGATCAGCTTCGACCCGTCGTCGGTCGACGACATCACCGACACTTCGCCGGGCAGCTTGGCCTTGAGGAAGTCGAGGTCCGCCTTCGCCGCCGCGTTGAGCGGGGTCCACTCGTTCTTGAGGTAATTCACCGAATAGGCGATCGGTTCATAGCTCTCGGGATCGGTCAGCAGCCCCTGAATATCCGCCTTGTCGCTCGCGGCGATCACCTCGCTCTTGAGCGTCTCGGGGTCCATCTTGACCAGCGCCGCCTTGTCGCGGCCGCGGCTGTCGACCCAGTAAAGCGCGGTGCCGTCGCGGTTGAACCCGATCGGCGCGGTGGTGAAGAAATCCTCGTTGGCGACCGTCAGCACTTCGGCCCATTTTCCGTCCGCGCCAAGCCGGAAATATTTGCTCCCGCCGCCCGGCACCTGCTGGAACGCGAAGCGCGGCTTCAACTGGTTGTCGGTGACCCAACCGCCATAGCCGGGATTCTCCATCACCAGCTTGCTCGCGCCGGTCTTGTAATTGACCTCATACAGGTCGAAAAACTGCGGATTGCGGTCATTGAGGCCGATCAGCACGACGTCGGGGCGCAGCTTGCTCACCCCCTGGATCTGCGCGCGCACCTTGTCGCCCGCCTTGGTCAGCGCGGTATCTTTCAGCGACGCGATATCGACCGAATGGACGCGGAAATTCTCATTCCCGCCGCTGTCCTGCAGATAGATGATGTGCGCACCATCGGGTGCCCAGAAATAATTCTGGAGCCCGCGCTTCGCCTCCTTGGTCACCGCCTTGGCGGCGGTCAGGTTACCGATCGGCGCGACCCACACATTCATCACGCCATCGACCGGGGCGAGCCAACTGACATGACGGCCATCGGGGCTGATTTGCCCCCCGGCGCGGCTGGGGTTGCCGAAGATCTTGTCGCGCGGGATCAGCGTGTCGGCACCCGATTGCGGCGCGGGTCCGGCGGTGGCGGCAGTCCCGGCGGCGAGCAACGCGGCCCCCGAGAGCAGTGCAATGGTGAGTCGTTTCATGGTGTTCCCTCCAGTTGGTGAGACCAGGATAACGAACCGGTGTATTATTGCAATAATACGCTACTCGGCCACCGGCACGAAGGCGAGGTGGTGATAGTCATAGCTGAAATCCGCGAGCGGGGAGAGCGCCTTCATCGTCACGCCGGTGACCTTGCCGGCGGCGACCGCGAAGGTGACGACGGCATCCTCGCCTTTGCCCGGTGTCATCCGGGTGCGGAAGGCGTCGGTGCCCCAGGGGTCGAGCCGGCTGGCAAATTGCGGATGCGGTACGAAGTCGATGTGCAACGCGCCGCCGCGTGCCTTGACCACGATGTCGCCATACCAGGGATCGCGATAGCGCCCGGCATAAGCAGCAAGGGGCAGGCTCGGGCCACCCGCCGGCCGCTGCGCATCGCCATCGCCCAATGCCGCGACGGCGCTTTCGGTCGCGAGCTTGTTGCGCGCGACATAATTGGCGACCCAATCATAAGCGGGCACGCCGAGCAGATGGTCGAGGATCGCGTTGCGGATGCCGCCCGACACGCTGTCTTCGGTATTGCTGAGCACCGCGACGCCGATCCCGGCCGACGGGATCAACGCGGTCTGGGTCACCTGGCCCGACAGCCCGCCCGAATGGCTGATCAGGCGGCGGCCGCGATAATCCTGGACGAACCAGCCGAGCGCATAGCCCTGCATGATCGACCGTACCGGGTTGAGGTCGGTCGGGCCATCGCTGGACGATACCACGACCTGCGGGCTCCACATTGCGGCGGCGCTTTCGGCGCTCCACAGCCGCTTGCCATCGGGCAGCGCGCCCAGCGCCAGCTGCACCTCCAGCCATTTGGCGACATCGGCGATGCTGGCGTTGATCCCCGCCCCGGCATCGACCACCGGCGATTCGTCCGGCTCGATCACCTGCATCGGCCCGACCCCGCGCACCGGCGGCCCCAGCCGCGCATGGCGTCCTGCGACATTGCTGGTCTTGAGCAGCTCCAGCGACGGCACCGCATCGGCCATGCCGAGCGGTTCGAGCATCCGCGTACGGATAAAGTCACGCCAGCTCATCCCCGACTTGGCCTCGATCAGCGCGCCGGCGACGATGTAGAGGATGTTGTCATAATCATAGCCGCCACGGAACGGGCGCACCGGCTGAAGGAACTGCAGCGCGCGCACCGCATCCTGCACGGTGCGGTTGGAGCGCGGGAAATAAAGCAGATCACCCGCACCGAGCGGAAGCCCCGAACGGTGGACGAGGAGGTCGCGCACGTTGAACAGGCTGGTGACCGCCGGGTCGGCCATCTTGAAGTCGGGCATGTGCTGGGTCAGCCGGTCGTCCCAGCCGAGCTTGCCCTCCTCGACCAGCATCGCCAGCGCAGCAGCGGTGAACGCCTTGCTGTTCGACGCGATGCCGAAACTTGTGTGGACATCGACCGGCGCGGCGCGGCCCATGGTGCGCACGCCATAGCCTTTGAGCCACACCGGCTGTCCCTTGCGCACGATCGCCACGGCAATACCCGGCGTCTCGAATGCGCGCATGAAACCCGTAACGATGGGATCGACAGCCGTGTCGAGGGTCGCGGCCTGCTGCGCCCAGGCGGGGAGCGCCAGCGTCGCGGCACCGCCAAGCCCAAGTGCCAGCGCCGTCCGCCGATCGACCGTCAATCCTGTCATCCGCCCAACCCCATACTCGTCACCCCGGCCTTGTGCCGGGGTCCACTATGCCGCGAGCGCATCGCAAGCGCCTGAAAGGCCGACCTTGCCGCCCGGTGGGCTCCCGAACAAGTCCGGGGTGACGATTGGTAGACTACGCCTCCAGCTCGACGTCCCAATAGAGCCAGTCGCGCCAGGTATCGTGGAGATAATTGGGCGGGAAACGGCGGCCATGTTCCTGCAACTGCCAGCTGGTCGGGCGGATCGGCGGCATGAACAGCGGCATCGCCGCCTGTTTCGGCGTGCGCCCGCCCTTTTTCAGATTGCACGGCGCACAGGCGGTCGCGACATTCTCCCATGTCGTCCGCCCGCCCTGCGCGCGCGGGATGACATGGTCGAAGGTCAAATCGCGGTGGCTACCGCAATATTGGCATTCGAACTTGTCGCGCAGGAACAGGTTGAACCGCGTGAACGCCGGGAATTGCGACGGCCGCACATATTGCTTGAGTGCGATAACGCTGGGCAGCTTGATGCACGCGGTGGGGCTGCGCACCTCGCGTTCATAATGGCTGACGATATCGACGCGATCGAGGAACACCGCCTTGATCGCCGTCTGCCACGGCCAGACGCTCAGCGGATAATAGGACAAAGGCGTGTAATCGGCATTCAGGACGAGCGCCGGACAACCGTCCGGGTGCCGGATCAGATCGGGATGGTACATGGTCCCCCTCTCTCGCCGCTCGTTCCATCGCGACGCCGGTTCATTCGCCGCCAGTCGTGACATCCCTATGACAGCACGACGCGCGACTCGTGGTCAAGGGCCGGGTTGCGACCGGCTGTGCGTAACTGTCCGATGCCGCATGGTGCGACGGAAAGACCGGCCCGCACTGCAAGCGGGGCTTTCACCCCGCCCCCCGATCCGCTAGGCGGCGGCGATGCCAGCGATCATCCATTGCGACGTTGCCATTGTCGGAGGAGGGCTTGCGGGCGGCCTGATCGCGCTCGCACTGCGCCGCAAACATCCGACGCTCGACATCCGCCTGATCGAGGGCGGGCGCAGCATCGGCGGCAACCATCTCTGGTCGTTCTTCGCCAGCGATGTGGCCCCTTCCGACCGCTGGTTGGTCGCGCCGCTGATCTCCTATGGCTGGACCAGCTACGACGTCCATTTCCCCGCCCATGCCCGCACGCTGAAGGCCGCCTATTATTCGATCGAGTCCGATCGGTTCGATCAGGTCGTCCGCGCCGCGATGCCCGAGGGCGCGGTGATGACCCGGCGCAAGGTGCTGGGGGCCAGCGCGCGCGCGGTCGTGCTCGCCGATGGCGACCGGATCGAGGCGGGCGGGGTGATCGATTGCCGCGGCCCCGGCGACCTGTCCAAGCTAGAGCTGGGCTGGCAGAAATTCGTCGGGCGCGAACTGGCGCTGGCCGAACCGCACGCGCTCAAGCGGCCGGTGATCATGGACGCAACGGTCGCGCAGCTCGACGGGTATCGCTTCATGTATGCGCTGCCCTTTGCGGCGACGCGGCTGTTCCTTGAGGATACCTATTACAGCGACACGCCCGATATCGACGTCGCTGCCTATACCAAACGGATCGACGCCTGGGCGAGCGCGCGCGGCATCGTGGTCGAAGGGGTGATGCGCGAAGAGATGGGGTCGTTGCCGATTCCGCTGGGTGGCGATTTCGAGGAATATTGGAAATCCGGCGGCAATCGCGTCGCCAAGGCGGGGATGCGCGCCGGACTGTTTCAGCCGATCACCGGCTATTCGCTGCCCGACGCGGTGCGGCTGGCGGCGGCAATCGGAAATGCGCGCGACCTGTCGGGCGCGGCGCTGCACGACCTGACCTATAGCCATGCGCGCAAGGCATGGCGACAGCGCGGTTTTTACCGGATGCTCTCGGCCATGCTGTTCCGCGCCGCCGAGCCCGGCGAGCGTTATCGCGTGCTTGAACGATTTTATCGCTTGGACGCGGGGCTCGTCGCCCGCTTCTATAGCGGCCAGTCCAGCCTATTCGATCGCGCCCGTGTTCTCGCCGGCAAACCGCCGGTGCCGATCAAGCGCGCGCTCGCAGCGATCAGGGGTCCAGTCAGATGAAGCGTGCAGTTGTAATCGGTGCTGGGTTCGGCGGGCTTGCACTCGCCATCCGCCTGCAATCGGCGGGCGTCGACACGGTGGTGGTCGAGGCGCGCGACAAGCCCGGCGGGCGGGGATATTATTGGGAGAAAGACGGCTTCGTCTTCGACGCCGGCCCCACCGTCATCACCGCGCCGGAATCGCTGGAAGAATTGTGGGCGCTGTCGGGGCATCGCATGGCCGATGACGTCACGCTGGCACCAGTCTTGCCCTTCTACCGCCTCAACTGGCCCGACGGGACCAATTTCGATTATACCAACGACGATGCCGTACTGATGGGGGAGATCGCCAAGCTCGATCCCGCCGACATCGCCGGCTATCGCCGCTTCCTCGATTATTCGGCGGGCGTATACCGCGAGGGCTATGAAAAGCTCGGCCATGTCGCGTTTCTCGATTTCACCTCGATGGTGAAGGCGGCACCAGCGCTCGCGAAATATCAGGCGTGGCGCAGCGTCTATTCGATGGTCTCGACCTTCGTGAAGAACGAGAAACTGCGCGAGGCGCTGTCGTTCCACACCCTGCTCGTCGGCGGCAACCCGATGACGACCAGCGCCATCTATGCCCTGATCCACAAGCTCGAGCGCGATGGCGGCGTGTGGTTCGCGATGGGCGGCACCAACCGACTGGTCGCGGGACTGGTGCGCCAGTTCGAGCGGCTGGGCGGCAAGCTCGTGCTGGGCGACGGGGTCGAGGAGATCGAGACGCTGGGCGAGCGCGCGACCGCCGTGCGCACCAAATCGGGCGCGCGGTTCGAAGCGGATATGGTCGCCAGCAACGCCGACATCGTCCACAGCTATCGCGACCTGCTCAAGGGCTCGCGCAGCGCGCAACGCACTGCGGCGAAGCTTGAGCGCAAGCGCTTTTCGCCCTCGCTGTTCGTCGTGCATTTCGGGATCAAGGGCAGCTGGCCCGGCATCCCGCACCACATGATCCTGTTCGGCCCGCGCTATAAGGAGCTGCTCGCCGACATCTATGACCATGGCGTGCTGAGCGAGGATTTCTCGCTCTACCTCCACCACCCCACCGTCACCGACCCGTCGATGGCGCCGGAGGGGCATTCGACCTTCTACGCGCTCGCCCCCGTGCCGCACATGAGCAAGGCGCCGGTGGATTGGGAAACCGTGCGCCCGCTGCTCGAACAGCGCATCCTCGACGAGATCGGCCGCCGCCTGATCCCCGACATCCATGACCGGATCGTCACCAAGTTCAGCTATGCGCCCACCGATTTCCAGCACGATCTCGCCGCCCATCTGGGCAGCGCGTTCAGCCTCGAACCAATCCTGACGCAAAGCGCCTATTTCCGCGCGCACAATCGCGACGATTCGATCCCGAACCTCTATTTCGTCGGTGCCGGCACCCATCCGGGCGCGGGCATCCCCGGCGTGGTCGGCAGCGCCAAGGCGACCGCCGCGCTGATGCTGGAGCAGGAGCACGCGTGAAGCGCCTCGCCATCTATTGCGGCTCCGCCACCCCGGCGGATCCGGTCTATATCGACAATGCCCGGTTCGTCGGACGCACGCTGGCCGAACGCGGGATCGGCGTGGTCTATGGCGGCGGGCGGCTGGGCCTGATGGGTGCGATCGCCGACAGCGCGCTGGCGGCGGGCGGCGAGGTGATCGGCGTGATCCCGCAGGCGCTGGTCGATGCCGAGGTCGCACATCGCGGCTGCACCGAATTGCACGTCGTGCGGACCATGCATGAGCGCAAACAGGCGTTCACCGACATGAGCGACGGCTTCATTACCCTCCCCGGCGGCACCGGCACGATGGACGAATTATGGGAAGCGATGAGCTGGGCGCAGATCGGCTATCATGCCAATCCGGTCGGGCTGCTCAACGTCGCGGGCTATTATGACGGCCTGATCGAATTCGTCGGCAAGATGGGCGAGGTGGGCTTCTTGCGCCCCCAGCACCAGTCGATCCTGATCATCGACGACACGCTTGACGCCCTGCTCGCCAAGATGGCCGCGCATGTGCCGACGCAGACGGTCGGCCAGATCGGTAGCCGCGACCTGTGACCCTCGCTGCGCCGAACCGCGACGCCGTCGTGGCGGCCGCGCGGGACAGCATCGCCAGGGGCTCGAAGAGCTTCGCGGCGGCGAGCAAGTTGTTCGATCCGATTACCCGCGAGCGCGCCTGGCTGCTCTACGCCTGGTGCCGGGCGTGCGACGACATCGCCGACGGGCAAGAGCTTGGCCATGACGCCCGCGTGGTCGAGGACCCCGCCGCCGCGCTGGCGCGCATCCGCACGCTGACCGACAAGGCGCTGGCGGGCGAACCGACCGGCGAGATGGCGTTCGAGGCACTGCGCATCGTCGCCGCCGAAACGCGGATGCCGCACCGCTTCGCGCAGGATCTGGTCGCAGGGTTCGCACTCGACGCCAAGGGCTGGTTCCCGCGATCCGAGCACGACCTGCTGCAATATTGCTACCATGTCGCGGGCGCGGTGGGGTGCATGATGGCGGTGGTGATGGGGGTCGATCCGGACGATCAGGCAACGCTCGACCGCGCCTGCGACCTTGGCCTGGCCTTCCAACTCGCCAATATCGCGCGCGATATCGAGGCGGACGACGCGATCGGCCGCTGTTACCTGCCAATGGACTGGCTCGTCGAAATGGATATCCCGCCCGGCCAGCATATGAAGCCGCCCTTCCGTCCGCGCCTTACCGTGATGGCGCGCTGGCTGGGCGAACTGGCCGAGGCGCATGAGCAGAGCGCACGACTGGGTACGCCTGCGCTCGGCTTCCGTTCGGCCTGGGCGGTGCTGGCGGCGGCGGGCATCTATGGCGGGATTGCGCGCGAAGTGGTGGCGCGCGGCGACCACGCCTGGGATCATCGCGCCAGCACCAGCACGGCGCAGAAGATGGGCTGGATCGCGCTCGCCCTTAGTCAGGCGTTGTTGCGGCGGTACCTCTATCCGCCGCGCCCTCGCCCCGCCGAGCTGTGGACACGCCCGCGTTAACCCTAGCTCTTCACCCCGTCGCAAGGCCGAAATCGGCAGATTGTGGGCGATGACGACGCTCTCGCTTCAGCTTTCCCGTGCACTGGCCCGTGGTCGCGCCGAACCGGTGGCACCACCGACGCGCGCGGACGTGCTCGCCACGCTGCTGCGCAAGCGTGCCGCTGCGCGCAACGCCGGCGCGGTCGAGCTTGAAGCGATGTTGGTCGATCAGATTCGCTGGGCACTGCCGATCGAGCGCGGCTGAACCCGCGTCAGTAATGGCGCGGCTTGGTCTGCGCGCGCGCCATCTGCTCGCCGCTGCGCTGACAGCTGGCGGCGATGGTCGGATAGGAGAGATCGGTGTGACGCGGCAGCACCTGCGCCATTGCCGCCTGGCATTGTGCCGCGCTCTGATACCGGACCGGCTCGATCCGCGCCTGCTGGCATTGATCCTGAAAATCGCCGCAGCCAAGAATGGCCATCACGTAGAAAACCGGTTCCATCGTCTCGCTCCTTGCTCGCTTCAACGAGCGACGCAGGGTGGCGTTCCATGACGCGCCGGTTGCATCGGCGCGCACGCGGCCCCAGATAGCGGCGATGCCTCCCGACACAGCGCCGGCGACCGGCGGCGAACGCCCGTTGTTCGCCACCCTCGCGCGATTTCTTCCCTATCTCTGGCCCGCCGGACAGCCGGGGCTGAAGGCGCGCATCGTCGGCGCGCTGGTGCTGGTGGTGCTGTCAAAGGTCGTGCAGGTCTATGGCGCGGCCTATGCGCTCAAGGCCGCAGTCGACGCGATGGCAATCGGTGAACGCGGCGTCATCACCTTCGTGATCCTGATGGTGATCGGCTATGCCGCCGCGCGGCTGTTCACCACCGTGTTCGACAATTTGCGCAACACCGTGTTCGAAAAGGTCGGGCAGGATGCGACGCGGCGGCTGGCCATCGTCACCTTCCGCCACCTGCACCAGCTGTCGCTGCGCTTTCATCTCGAACGCCGCACCGGCGCGGTGACCAAGGTGGTCGAACGCGGAACCAAGAGCATCGATTCGATGCTCTATTTCCTGCTGTTCAACATCGCCCCGACGATCCTCGAACTCGCGCTGGTGCTCCAGATTTTCGGCAGCAAGTTCGGCATGTGGCTGGTCGCGTCGACCATGGCGATGGTGGTGATCTACATCGCCTTCACCCGCTGGGTCACCGACTGGCGCGCCAAGTTGCGCGAGCAGATGAACGATCTCGACACCGGCGCCGTCGCGCACGCGGTGGATTCGCTGCTGAATTTCGAGACGGTCAAATATTTCGGCGCCGAGCAGCGCGAATCCGACCGCTATGAACGCGCGGTCGAATCCTATGCCAAGGCGGCGGTAAAATCGGAAAATTCGCTCGCCTGGCTCAACATGGGCCAGTCACTGATCACCAACGTCATGCTCGGCGCGGGGATGGCGGTGGTCGCGTGGGGCTGGTCCACGGGCGAATTCACCGCAGGCGATGTCGTGTTCGTCTCGACCCTGCTCAGCCAGCTGTTCCGCCCGCTCGACATGCTCGGCTGGGTCTATCGCACGATCCGTCAGGGCGTGATCGACATGGGCGCGATGTTCGACCTGATCGACACCAGCGCCGAGGTAAAGGACGTCCCCGGCGCGCCGCCTTTGATGGTCGATCGCGGCGAGGTGCGGTTCGAAGATGTCCGCTTCGGCTATGACCCCGGCCGCGATATCCTCAAGGGCATCGACCTCGTCATCCGCCCCGGCCAGACCGTCGCGATCGTCGGCCCCTCGGGTGCGGGCAAGTCCACCCTCGCGCGCATCCTCTACCGCTTCTACGACCTCACCGCCGGGCGCGTGACGATCGACGGGCAGGACATCAGCCAGGTGACGCAGGCGAGCTTGCGCGCCGCGATCGGCATCGTGCCCCAGGACACGGTACTGTTCAACGACACGATCGGCTACAACATCGCCTATGGCCGCGAGGGCGCGGGGCCGGATGAGGTCGCACAGGCGGCACGCGGCGCAGCCATCGCCGGCTTCATCGAATCGATGCCCGACGGCTACGACACCCGCGTCGGCGAGCGCGGCCTGAAGCTCTCCGGCGGCGAAAAGCAGCGCGTCGCCATCGCGCGCACCCTGCTCAAGAATCCGCCGATCCTGATCCTCGACGAAGCCACCAGCGCACTCGATTCGCGCACCGAAGCCGAGATCCTCGACACGCTCGAGGCGATCGAGCGCGGCCGCACCACCATCGTTATCGCCCACCGCCTGTCCACCGTGGTCAACGCCGACCGCATCGTGGTGCTGGAGAACGGCGAGATCGCCGAACAGGGGACGCATGCCGAGCTGCTCGAACGGCGCGGAACCTATGCCGAAATGTGGGCAAGGCAGCAGGCGGAGCGGGAGGCGGTGGCCGACGCGGCGGAGTAATGGATTAGCCCCTCCCCTTCAGGGGAGGGGTTGGGGTGGGGCAGTAAATCTCACCGAGACCGATCGCCCAGACGATAGGCCCCACCCCCAGCCCCTCCCCTGAAGGGGAGGGGTTTGAGAATCACCCGAACTCCACCGCCTCAAACCGCACCGGTCGCCCATGCGCAGCATTGGCCAGCTGCCCGTCCCACATCACCTTGCGCCCGCGAATGATCGTGCCCATCGGCTTGCCCGTCAGCGTGTCTCCGGTAAACGGCGACCAGCCGCACCGCGACGCCAGCCAGTCTTCCTCCACCGTCCACTGCTTTTTCAGATCGACCACGGTGAAATCCGCGTCATAGCCCGCCGCGATCCGCCCCTTGCCGACCAGCCCGAACACCCGCTGCGGCCCCGCGCTGGTGAGGTCGATCAGCCGCGCCAGCGTTGTACGCCCCTTCGCCACATGATCGAGCAGCAGCGGCAACAGGGTCTGCACCCCCGGCATACCGCTGGGCGAGGCAGGATAGGGCTTGGCCTTTTCCTCGATCGTGTGCGGCGCATGGTCCGACCCCAGCACATCGGGCACGCCCTGATTGAGCCAGTGCCACAGCCCCTCGCGATGCGCCGCCGACCGGATCGGCGGGTTCATCTGGGCATAAGTGCCAAGGCGCGGATAGGCATCCTCTCCGGCCAGCGTCAGATGCTGCGGAGTCACCTCACAAGTCGCGATGTCCTTGTGCTGGGCCAGCAGCTCTAGCTCGGTCGGCGTCGTCACATGCAGCACATGGATGCGCCGCCGCGCTTCCCGCGCCAGCTTCAGGATGCGCCGCGTCGCCAAAATCGCGCTCTCGTCGTCGCGCCACACCGGGTGCGACGACGGATCACCCGCCACCCGTTCGCCCTCGCGATCGTTCATGCGGAACTCGTCCTCGGCATGGATCGCGACGCGGCGATGTCCGCTCGCCAACACCCGCGCCAGATTGGCGTCGTCCGATACCAGCAAATCGCCGGTCGATGCGCCCATGAAGATCTTCACCCCCGCCGTCCCCGGCATCCGCTCCAGCTCGGCCAAATGCTCGGCATTGCTGTTGGTCGCGCCGACGTAAAATGCGTGGTCGCACCACATGCGGTCCTTCGCGCGGGCGAGCTTGTCGTTCACCGCATCGGCGCTGTCGGTATTGGGCTTGGTGTTCGGCATCTCGAACACTGCCGTCACCCCGCCCAGCACTGCCGCACGGCTGCCCGATTCGAGATCTTCCTTGGCCTCAAGCCCCGGCTCTCGAAAATGCACCTGGCTGTCGATGACACCCGGCAACACGTCGAGGCCGGTACAGTCGATCGTCTCGCCCGCGTCCCCGCTCGCGCCAATCGCGACGATCTTCCCGTCACGTACGCCAACATCGACCTGCGCCGGGCCGGAGGGCAGATGCACCGTGCCGCCAGTGAGCTTCAGATCGAACGTCGCCATGTCAGCCTCTTTCGCTTGCCTGTTCCGCCTCCTACCTGTTCGCCATGAGTGATTCCAGTACACAGGGGGCCACCCTGCTCCCCGACCGCGCCCTGATCCGTGTCTCCGGGGAAGATGTGCGCGGCTTCCTGCAAGGGCTGGTGACGCAGGACGTGACTGCGGTGCAGCCCGACGCTCCGCTCTGGGCCGGGCTGCTCTCCCCACAGGGCAAGGCGCTGTTCGACTTCATTCTATGGGCTGACGATGCTGACATTCTGATCGATTGTGAGGCGAGCCAGCGCGACGCGCTGATCCGCCGCCTCTCGATCTACCGCCTGCGCCGCCCGATCACGATTGCCGCCACCGAGGGCGGCGTCCACTGGTCGCGGGAGGCAGGAAAGGGCGTATCCGACCCGCGACTGCCAGCGCTTGGCTATCGCTGGCTGGGGGAAAATGGTGAAGAACCCGCAACCGGCTGGCTCGAGCACCGCCTGCGCCTCGGCGTCACCGAGGGCGCGAGCGAACTCGGCCAAGACAAGACCCTCTGGCTCGAATGCAACGCCGCAGAACTCAATGGCGTCAGCTTTTCCAAGGGCTGCTATGTCGGTCAGGAGAACACCGCGCGGATGAACTGGCGCGCCAAGGTCAACCGCCGCCTGATCGTCGCGCCGCTCGGCGAACCCGGCGATCGCACCCGCGCGACGTATCCCGATCTCAGCCTGATGGTCGAACATCGCCGCGTCGAGGCGCTGGGCGATGCGATCGTCCCGGATTGGCTCGCAGCGGCGCTGGACTCAGACGCCTGACCATTCAAGCCCGCCGGGTAGCGCGAATCCGGCATAATCGACCTGCAGCACCCGCCGCCTACGCGGCGCTGCGGCTGCTTCCGATGCGTGCAGGATCGGGGTGGCATAGAGCCAGATATCGCCGGCCAGAGCGGTGCAGACATGCACCCCGCACCGCGCAACCACTGCGTCGATTCGCTCTTCACGCACCAGCCCGACGCGATGCGATCCCGGTGCGATCAACAGCGGCGCATTGTCGCGGGGCACATCGTCGAGGTGAATGCGGATCGTCACCATCTGCGCGAGCAGAGCGAATGGCGGGGCGACGTGGAGCAGGCCGGACTTGATCGTCCACGGTCCGAACTCGGCAACCGCGCGCCGCTCACGCACACAGATGGTGCGGTCCTGATGCCACGCCAATGACCAGTTGTTTGCTTCGGTCTTGTCGAACAGAATCGCGCGCACAGGCTGCGGCACATCTGCGCAGAACGGTCGTACATGCGATCCGGTGCCACCATCCGGGCCGAGCAAGCGGGAAAGCGCAGGCACGCTGCTGAGGCGTACTCCGGGGCGGTCGCGTGGCAAGTCGGCCAGCGCCCGCTCGATCTCGCTCAGCACGGGCAAGGCGGCGGCATCAAGGCGTTCGGCACCATGTTCCGCGAACCGCATCGGCTCGCGCGTGCGCGGTGCCATTGGCGCAATGGCGGTGGAACTCATCGCCCGATATGGCCGGACCGCAAGCCGTCACACAAGCACGCGGACATTCCGCCACCACGCCCACACAAAGAAAAAGGGAGGCCGGTTTCCCGACCTCCCCAAATCTTGTCGATCCACAGAGTGGACCGCGCGGCTTACATGCCCGAACCCGGACCGTAAGTGATTTCCACGCGGCGGTTCTGCAGTTCACGCACGCCGTCGGCGGTGTCGACACGCGGACGGCTTTCGCCAAACGCTTCCGTGCTGATCACGCCATCGGGGATGCCGCGGCCCGACAGGTACGAACGGACCGAGTCCGCACGACGCTGCGAAAGGCCGACGTTGTAGCTGGCTGCGCCCGAACGGTCAGCGTGACCGGCGAGCATGACC
>CAZWZP010000050.1:0-5986 GCA_964638925.1 uncultured Stakelama sp.
CTAGGGGAGGGCCTGTCGCCCTCCCATTGTCGGGGTGCCTGCTTGGACAGGCCCTCCCCCGACCCCTCCCGCAAGCGGGAGGGGAGAGTTTGCTCGTTAAGCCTCCATGTCCGGCTCGAGCAGCCGGTGGAGGTGGACCACGACATATTTCATCTCGGCATCGTCGACCGTGCGCTGCGCGGCGCCGCGCCATGCCTTTTCGGCGCTGGCATAGTCGGCGAAGATGCCGACCACGTCGAGCTTGGTCGGATCCTGAAAGTCGAGCGTCATCGGGTCGGTCACGCGACCGCCAAAGACGAGGTGCAGCTTGCTCATATATGCTCCCGGGGAATGCGATTGCCGCGGTCCTTAGCGCCGATGCTGCATCGCACTCAATAGTGTGAAGCGCCGTATGGGCTGTCCGTTACGGACGTAGTACATATGCTTGTCATCTGCGGTCGATAACCTTAGGAGCAGTGAACATCGCGTATCTCAACGCCGAACTGCTCGTTCTTCCGGTCATGAACGGGCTTTTCGGGGGGCAATCAGAGGGCAATCGGTATGGAAAAGCAGCAACTCGACCCGGCAACCACCTCGGTCGCGGTATCGCCGGACGCACAGCCGGCGCAGTGGGTTGCCCCGCTTGAGTCGATGACGGCATATTCGATTGCCGAGTTCACGCAGCTTGACTCGAATCCGGGTGACGATGGATTGGGTATCTTCACCCAATCGTGAAGGTGATGCCCGCGTCGATCCGACCGGATGAGTGATTTTCGCGGTTACCTCGCTTTCGGGACGGATGCGCTAAGCGATGCAGATCGCGTGCGGGCGGGCGCGGCGTTTATCGGCGTGGGTCTGGGAAGCCCCCGGGTCTGGCGCGATGACGTTGCTGCGTTGGGTCATGCCCAGCGGATCGTAACCGAGGAAGATCGCGCCGAACGCCAGCCGATCGCGGATGCGGCGGGGCGGGTGATCCTGTTCGACGGGTATCTCTTTGAACCGTCCACAACAGCGGCGGATCTGGGGCTGCGTTCGCACACCCCCGACTCGCAGATCGTCGCGGCGTGGCTCGACCGATATGGGTTCGATGCGCTGCATCGTTTGAAGGGCGACTATAGCTGCGCCCTGTGGAATCCGCGTGCGCAGCGGTTGCACCTCATTGTTGCGCCGATGGCTACGCGAATCGTATACTGGCACGCACGCGCTGGCGGGTTCTGGTTTGCGACGACGCTAAGTGCGCTCCACCAGTTTCCCGGCGTTCCGAAGCTGCTCGATCCGCTGCAGCTGGCTCTCCAGTTCACGACGAGCATCGCCGATCCGGCCGATACCCTGTTCAAGGACATCCGCCTTGTGCCACCGGGAACGCACCTGACGGCCGATGCCAGTGCTGCGCGGGAGCACGCGTTCTGGCGCCTCGATCCGCATCGCCGCGTGACCCTGAAAACGCCGAAGGCCTATGCCGAAGCCGCGCGCGACCTGCTCGACCAGGCGGTTCAGCGGACGTTGCGCAGCGCCGGGACACCCGGCCTTTTGCTGTCCGGAGGTCTTGATAGCTCGGCGGTTGCGGCGTCGGCGGCGCAGATGCTCGCCCCTGCGCCGGTCGATAGCTACACGGTCGAGCCTCCGCCAGGGCAGGACGTCGCGACACGCGAGGGCTGGTATGACCGCGAACGGCCCCATGTCGATGCGCTGGCCGCCCGCTATCCCAATCTGCGCCCGCAATTTTGCCATTCCACCGAACCGGCGTCGATTGAACTGGACCCTACCCCGTTTTTCGTTGCCGGAGGGCGGACGCAGTTCAACGCCAATCATCTGGGGTGGTTCGACCCGGCCTATCGCGCCGCGCAGAAAAATGGGCACGCCGTGTTGCTGACGGGTGATTCCGGCAATCTGACCCTCAGTTACAGCGGTCTGCGGGGTCTGGGCGATTTTGCGCGTGCTGGCCGCGTCGACAAGCTCGTCCGGTTTCTCCCGGATGTGGCCCGGTTTCGACAGCGCACGCTGTGGGGCACGCTGAAAAGCCAGGTCTTGCTTCCCGCGCTACCACCACGATGGCGCGCGGCACTGTGGCGCTGGCGGCATCCGGGGGAGGCGCCCTCGACGAAATTTGCCGCGATCCGATCGGACTTCGTCGCGCGCTCGGGCCTGGGCGAGGCGCTGGAGGCAAGGGGCGACGACGGCCTGTCGCTTTATACCACCGATAGCCGCAAGGTTATCGTGCATCATCTGGAAGAACAGCGTGTGCGCACGCTCGAAACCATGCGCACGATCCGGGCCTATTACGGCTTTGAGATACGCGATCCGTTCGCCGATCCCGACCTTGCCGCATTTTGTCTCGCCATTCCGCGCGAGCAATATCTGCTGGGCGGGATGGAGCGCAGCCTTGCGCGGCGCGCGCTCGCCGACCGTTTGCCGGCGTCGCTGATCGCCGAGCGGGGCTATGGTCGGCAAAACCCCGAATGGTTCGCCCGAATTTCTGCGCAGCGCGAGAGCTTTGCCGCCGAAATCGAGCGTCTGGCAAACACGCCGCTGGCCGCCGAGATGCTCGATTTGCCCCGGCTTAAGCGGTTGATCGACGACTGGCCCGAGGATGCCGTCGCCGCCGAGGCCCGGCGTTTCGAATATGCCCAGATACTCCCGCGCGCCGTTCAGACCGGGCGCTTCATTCGCTGGAGCGAGGGGGGTAATCGCTAACTAGCGCGCAGGTGAACCCCCGCAGACCCGGGTGGCGTTTGGCCAAGTGCACATACCTGATCGACCAGGGCCGGCAAGTCGCTCAGCTGTTCGCTGCGGGCAAGCTCCACGACCGGAACCGCTGCGACCAGACGCGCCATGCCTTTGAAAATCAACGGCTCAAAGCCCAGGGCAATGCCCAGGCGCCAGCGGTGAACCAGATCGTACCGCCGCAGCGCTTCGACGCCGACCAGACGGCGCGGTGGGTGCTGATCCGGCGTCCGCTCGGTCCGGAGAAAGACGATTTGCCCCGGGGGCAGGGCAACGGGCTGAAACTGCTCGCCTTCGAGCGGAACAATATATTTCTCAACTTCCGCACCGCTACGGTCCAGGCCGTCGACCGGAACCTTCAGCTGGTATGCCGAATCGGGGCAAAGCTTGACGCGCGGAAAGGCGGGCAGAATTGTCAGCGGGAGCCCGTCGCGCATCTCCAGCGCACAGAGATCGTCGCCAAGCAATCGGTAACCCCGTGCCGAGAGCGCCGCAGCCAAGGTGGATTTTCCCGCCCCGGACACGCCCGAGACCAGCAAGGCGCGTCCGTCGAAATCCACCGCGCTTGCGTGCAATGGCAAAAGGCCGCGTTGAAAGCACAGGATGGCAAGCACTGTTCCCAGCAGAAACACCCGGATGGTCGCGGCGTCCTCCGGCTGGATCGGCTGCACGATCACATGCTTGCCTGCTTCGATCCAGTAATGCGCCACATCGGGTATGGTGACTCGCACCCCTGCGGGACCAATCTGCACGGCTGGGCTGATATTTGGCCATTGCGGGTCCGCCGGCGGCACGGCACCGATCTCGACGACCAGATCCGGCGCGCGCGCGTCGCCCCGCCAGGGTAAAAGCTCCGGAAGTGGCAGCGCGCTCTTCACACGCCAGCCGAACAGATGATAGTCGCCCATAGGATCCCGTCAGCATCCCCCTTCGGGGAGATCAATATCAATGCTCACGCCGCTTATAGGTTCTGCCCCGTTCATCTGCCCATAGATGCGTGGCCGGAATGCGTGGAAGAAAGAGGAAAATCATGGTCGGGCTGGAGACGATTGTTGTTCGCAGCGATGGCATTTTCGACGCCGCAGCCGGCGATGAAACGGTGCTGATGAGTCCTGAAAACGGCACTTACTACGCGCTTAAAGCGACCAGCCGAGCGATCTGGGACCGGCTGAAAAGGCCTGTACGGGTCGATGATTTGTGCGTGGAACTTGCCGACACCTACCAGGTGCCGCTGGAAACAGTGAAAACCGACACGCTGGAGTTCCTCAATCATCTTGAGGCACAAAAGATGATCGCGCGTCGCGCCGGCTAGGCGCAACGCGCAACAGAAACGCTCCTCACACGGCGACGGGCGTGTCGGCGGTGCGCCTCACGCCTCGGTCTTGGTTGCGGCAGCTTCCTTCGCGGCAGTGATGGCGGAGCCGATAATCTTGCCGATCTGCTCTTTGGCAGCGTCGCGCTGGGGCAGAATTGCGTCAATCTCGGCCTTGCCGGCCTCGCGCGCGGCGGCGGCGGCGGCGGTGGCACCTTCGGCGATCCGCTTGCCTACGGGTGCGAGCAGTTCCTTTTCTTTCTGAAGGCGCGGGATCAGCGCGCCGATCACGACGCCGAGCGCGACGCCGCCGGCGACCAAAGCGAGCGGGTTCTTCTCGATGCCCTCGGCGCGGTCGGGGGTCGCGGTCTTGCGGGGGGTGGTCATGTCGACGATCCTTTCTTCGGACGTGATTTGGTCTGGGATTTGGGAGCGGTGCTGCGCTTCTTCAAACTCGCTTTGGCCGCAGCGGTTGCACCGCCGACGAGAAGCCGCGCGAGCGGGCGGCGGGCGAGGAACAGCGCGGCCGCGCCCGCGACGGCCGCGACCGTGCGAGGATTGGCGCGAACCGCAGCGACCGTGTCGCGGGCGACGCCGATCGCGACATTCTCGACCGCATCCTGCGCCAGCGTCATCGGATTGAGCTTGTCCTGCATCCGCCCGAGCGTGCCGAACAGTCGGGCGCGCGCGTCGCGGCTGCGGGCTTCCGCTTCGGTGAGGTCGGTGGGGTGGGTTTCACTCATGGCATATTCCGGGGACGGACGGCGCGGCGATAACGGGCGAGCGCTGCGCGCCCGGCCACGGCGGCGGCGCCAAGCGCCGTGACCACGACAATCAGCGTTGCGGCGGCGGGGCCGACATGGGGGGACAGGATCAGCACCAGCCCGACGATCAGCGCAATCGTCGCCGAATTGGCGAGCAGGAACACCAACGCACCCAGCACGAGCGCCGCGCGTGCATCGCTGAGCCGGGCAAGCGCCAGCGCCTTCCAATAGGCGATTTCCGCATCGGCAAATGCGCGCGCATCGGCGACTGCCTGAGCCGCCAATGCGCCAATGCTGTCGTCGTCCCGATCGTCCACTATGCCCCCCGAAGCCGCATCATGCCTTGGGGGCGTCGTCCGGAGCACCCTTGTCGGCCAGGTCACCCGCCGCGTCGAGCCCGGACTTCAGCAGCCGCGCAAGAACGAAGCCAACGCCAGCCGCGATGCCGACGGCGACCGCCGGGCTCTTCTTCACGAACTCACGTGCATCGTCGAGCAGGTCGTCGACCTGCTTGCCGCGCAGCGATTCGGCGAGGCCGGAAATCTGGTCGGCGGCGGAACGGGCGTATTGGCCGTACTGCTCGCCAAGCTTTTCATCGACCGTCCCGGCCGCGTCGCGCATCATCGCCGAGAATTCGTCGAGCGCGCCGGTTGCCTTTTCCTTGCCCGTGTCGGCGAAGGAGCGGGCCTTGTCGCCCGCTTGCCCTGCGAGTTTGCCCGCTTCTTCGCGGACGAACGCGCCCGCGCTGCGCTTGCCGTCTTCAGCCGAGGTGCCAGTGTCCTTGAGCGGTGGGGTGGCGACCAGTGCGTCGGTCGCGGGGTCCATGCTCTGGTCCTTGGGGAATGTTTCGTCAGCCATCGCTCGAATCCCTTCTGCTTGTTCGTCCAGACAACCATGGCGCGGCGCGAGGGTTCCGCGCCATCCGTGATTTGCCCAGCGGCGACGAACGGGATAGAGGCCCGCGCGACACCGGCGCCGCCGGACTCTGGACCCAAGGTAGGGAGGCCATTTCGTGACCGCAATCATCGACATCCATGCTCGTCAGATTCTCGACAGCCGGGGGAAC
Source organism: uncultured Stakelama sp. (assembly GCA_964638925.1). GTDB lineage: Bacteria > Pseudomonadota > Alphaproteobacteria > Sphingomonadales > Sphingomonadaceae > Sphingomonas. Next base: position 5,846 of record CAZWZP010000050.1, read on the forward strand.
CCCACGGTGGAGGTCGACGTGCTGCTTGAGGACGGCAGCTTCGGTCGTGCGGCGGTGCCGTCGGGCGCATCGACCGGCGCGCATGAGGCGGTCGAAAAGCGCGACGGCGACACGTCGATGTATCTCGGCAAGGGCGTGCTC
>CAZWZP010000050.1:6008-11288 GCA_964638925.1 uncultured Stakelama sp.
GAATGGCGAGATCGCCGAGGAGATCACTGGCCTCGACGCCGAGGATCAGGCCGAGATCGACTATGCGATGATTGAGCTGGACGGCACCGAGAACAAGGGTCGGCTGGGCGCGAACGCGATCCTGGGCGTGAGCTTGGCGGTTGCCAAGGCGGCGGCGGATGCGCGTGGCCTGCCGCTCTATCGCTATATTGGTGGCGTGTCGGCGCACGTCCTGCCGGTGCCGATGATGAACATCATCAATGGCGGCGAACATGCCGACAATGCGATCGCCTTCCAGGAGTTCATGATCGTTCCGGTCGGCGCCGACTCGCTGGCCGAAGCGGTGCGCTGCGGTGCGGAGATTTTCCACACGCTGAAGAAGGGGCTGCACGACAAGGGGCTGTCGACCGCAGTGGGCGACGAGGGCGGCTTCGCGCCGAACATTGCATCGACCCGCGAGGCGCTCGACTTCATCATGTCGAGCATCGAGAAGGCCGGATACACGCCGGGCGACGATGTGATGCTCGCCCTCGATTGCGCGGCGACCGAATATTATCGCGATGGCGCGTACAAGATGGTGGGTGAGGGCAAGACGCTCTCGTCGGCGCAGAATGCCGATTTCCTCGCCGATCTGTGCGCGGGCTATCCGATCTTCTCGATCGAGGACGGCATGGCCGAGGACGATTGGGATGGGTGGAAGCTGCTGACCGAAAAGCTGGGCGGCAAGGTCCAGCTGGTCGGCGACGATCTGTTCGTGACTAACCCGAAGCGGCTGAAGCGCGGCATCGACGGCGGCTATGCCAACTCGCTGTTGGTCAAGGTCAACCAGATCGGCACGCTGACCGAAACGCTGGAGGCGGTGAGCCTGGCGCAGCGTTCGTCCTACACTGCGGTCATGTCGCACCGATCGGGCGAGACCGAGGATTCAACCATCGCCGACCTCGCCGTCGCGACCAATTGCGGGCAGATCAAGACGGGTTCGCTCGCGCGGTCCGACCGGCTGGCCAAGTACAACCAGTTGATCCGCATCGAGGAAGAGCTGGGTGACGCATCGGTTTATGCCGGTCGCGGAATTTTACGGGGTTGATCGCCGAGTCGGTTTGCGCGACATTAACCAGATGAGCCGGACCACTCCGTTCAATACGATCCTGCGTCGCGCCGGCTTGCCGGCGGTGGCGATCATCCTGATGGGTTTTTTTGCCTATTCGGCGGTGCTGGGTCCGAACGGGGTGCTGGTCTATGGCGATTACAAGCGCCAGCTTGAGGTCAAGAAGGCCGAACTGGCGAAGCTGGAAACGCAACGCGCGCAATTGCGCAACCGGGTGGCGCTGCTCAAGCAGAGCGGCGCCGATCCCGACATGGTCGACGAACTGACCCGCAAGAAGCTCAATGTCGTGCATCCCGACGAGGTGATCGTCACCCTCGACTGACCGCACCGCGCGCTCGGTCCAAGGGAACCGTTTCGGATACGGTACGTTCTGTCCCTTCGGGGAAACCAAAAATATGGTGATGCAGAACGCACACGACGCCGTCGTGGTCGATATTGGTGCTGTCGTGACGGAGCGGGCAGACTGGCCGGGCATGTTCGACGGACTCGACCCGGGGCTGGTGCACGCGGTTGCGCTTCGCATGATCGTAGAACGCGCAGCCCAGGTGCAACCGCTGTTCCTTCAGGCGATGGCGGCGCGGGCCAGCGGCCTGATTCTGTTCGATACGGCAGGCTGCCCCGTGTTTGTCGATGACGGCGCGCGCGCGATCTTTTTGGCGGCGGATGGCTTGTGTCTGGAGGGCGATGGGTTCGCGACCGGACGCGGTCCCGAAACCCGCCGATTACGCCTGATGGTCGCGCGCGGCCTGTCCTGTCAGCCCCAAGCGCCACCGCCGGTGCGCCGGATGCAGATGCTGGTGACCCGCATGTCGCGTTGCCGCCCCTATCTCGTCCGCGTGCTGGCCATCGCGCAAATCGGGGGCGGCGCGCATGTCGGCATCGCCTGCGCCGTTCATATCCACGACCTTGCCGCCGTCCACCTGCCGGACCCCTTGCTGCTCCGCGAAGTATTCGGGCTGACGCGGCGTGAGATAGACCTGGCAATCGAACTGGTCCGTGCCGGCGGGCTGGCTCCCGCCGCGCTCGCCGCCGGTATGGCGCACAATACGGCGCGTAATCACCTCCACGGTATCTTTGCCAAATGCTGTGTCGCGACGCAGGCCGAGGCCGTACGCTTGCTCGCCGCACTGCCCTGAACACTGCCGGTACTGGTCCGAACGGACCAGATGAGGTGGATCGACTTGCCCTGCACCCCGCCGGATGCTCGCGCAGCCAGAGATGGCTGGGAAGAGGGAGATATCCATGAAAACGAACATTTATCCAAGAATTGGCACCATTGCGGCGGCACTGGCGATGACCTTGACGACGGCAAGTGCACCGGCGGGAGCGCCTGTGCAGGCGGCCGGTCCGGCGAAGGTCGTGCGCGCGATCTGTTGCAAGTGCGTCGACGGCAGCCAGCAATCGGTTTCGGTCAATACGCGCACCGCGCCCTGGACCGTGGCGCTGGGTAACGGGAACGCACAGGCGGTGAGCAATGTCGGCAATCCTGCCTGGGGTGCAGCCGCGCCTGCGGGTTGGGTCGGGCCGGCTTCCCCAGCGGCCGGAACCTACAGCTACAAGCTCACGATTGTGGTGCCGCGATGTGTGATCGGTGGAAAGGTGTCGCTGAAGGGGCGTTTTGGGGCCGACAATAGCGGGCAGTTGCGCCTTGACGGCAACCTGGTCGCATCGACTGGTGGCGGAAATCTGGGGTTTCAGCTTCCCAATTTCGCCAGCTTCAGCGTCCCCGTCGGACCTGGAACCCACACGATCGAAGTGCGGGTGACCAATCCGCACGGCCCGACGGGCATGATCGTTGATGCGGCGCTGCTGACCGATTGCCCGAGATCGCCTGAACTGGGTGCCGCTGTGAAGGCTGCGGACGACGCGGTCGCGTGCAAATGCGATGCGGACAAGGCGAGCGCATAGTGTCCGCTCTGAAATGACGTGATCCGCCCTCCCGGCACGGTTAACACGGTGTCGGGAGGAGCGCGATGGGGGTAGCGACGCAACCGGGCGATCGGATCGACTGGCTCGACTATGCGCGGTTCGCATCCGCGCTGGTCGTGATGCTCTACCATTATCTTGTGGTGGGGACCGATCCGCGGATCGCACCGGACGTGTCCGGTTTCGGTCTTGCGGCGGATATTTTCAGCTACGGTCCCATCGCGGTCTTCGCGTTCATGCTCATCAGCGGGATGGTCGTTACGCAGGTCGCGCAGCAACAGGATGCCGCGACCTTTGCGGTGCATCGTATCGTGCGGATCTATCCGCTCTATCTGTTCGCGGTGATCGTGACCGCAGGCATCGGATTGTTCGGGCCAGAGCGGTTCCATACGACTTGGCGTGAGTTTCTGGCGAACCTCATCATCAACGCGCCGTTGCTGGGTGAACGCTATGTCATCGGCATCACCTGGACGCTGGTGCTGGAGGTGGCGTTCTACATCGCGGTGTTCGGGGTGATTGCGATGGGCCTGATGCACCGTGTTCAGCAATTGGTCGCCGCGTGGGTCGCGCTGTTGATCGTCGGGCTTTTCCTCCCGTGGCGGCTTCCGCTGCTGAGCTGGGAATATGCGTTCATCGCGTCCGGGGCGGTGCTCGCGTTGCTCTATGCGCGGCGGAACGAGCGGCTGAACTATCTGCTGCTCGCACTCTCGCTGATCCCGGGGCTGGGTTATGTCGTCCACACCGGGCGGGTCAGCGGCTTTGACCCCTATATCGGGGTGGCGATTACATTGGGGATCGTTGGACTGTTCCTGTTGATGCGAGGCTACAATCCGCGATTGCCCTATGCGCGGCGGATCGGGCTGATGACCTACTCGCTCTATCTGCTGCACTTTCGCATCGGGCTGACCTTCTTCTTCTGGTGGATGACCGAGGCGAACAAATGGTGGGTGGTGATCGGCACCTGCATCTTTATGGTCGCGCTGAGCTTTGTGGTGGACGACGTGATCGAGTTCCGCCTGCGCGGTCTGTGGAAACGATGGGTGACGCGCGTCGTCATAAAGCCGATTGCTGCGCTCTACCGGCGCTTGCAGCCAATGCCCGCCCAACCGTAGCGTTAGATGCGTTCGATACTACCGGCGCTTGCCATTGCACCCGGGGTGATATCCGGCCTATAGGGCCGCTTCCATCTTTCCCCAGGATGAGGATCATCGTGGCAAAATCACCGGCCAAAGGCCGCATTATCGAACCAGCTCCCACCAACCGTGAGCGCCCAAACGAACCAAAACGGTACGAGGCCTCGAAGGAGGAGCTGCTCGAATTCTACCGCCAGATGCTGCTCATCCGCCGTTTCGAGGAGAAGGCGGGCCAGCTCTACGGCCTCGGCTTCATCGGCGGCTTCTGTCACCTCTATATCGGCCAGGAAGCGGTCGCGGTCGGCCTGCAGTCGGCGCTGGACGGCGACAAGGATTCGGTGATCACCGGCTATCGCGACCATGGTCACATGCTCGCATACGGGATCGACCCCAAGGAGATCATGGCTGAGCTGACCGGTCGTGCCGCAGGTATCAGCCGCGGCAAGGGCGGGTCGATGCACATGTTCTCGACCGAGAAGAAGTTTTACGGCGGTCATGGCATCGTGGGCGCGCAGGTCTCGCTCGGCGCGGGCCTGGCCTTTGCGCATAAATATCGCGGGGATGGCGGCGTCGCCATGGCCTATTTCGGCGACGGCGCGGCGAACCAGGGCCAGGTCTATGAGACCTTCAACATGGCCGAGCTGTGGAAGCTCCCGATCATCTTCGTGATCGAGAACAACCAGTACGCCATGGGCACCAGCGTCAATCGCGCGTCGTCCGAGGACCAGCTGTACAAGCGCGGCGAGAGCTTCCGCATTCCCGGCATCCAGGTCGACGGCATGGACGTGCTGGCGTGCCGTGGTGCTGCCGAGGAAGCGCTGGCGTGGGTCCGTGCAGGCAAGGGTCCGATCATCCTTGAGATGAAGACCTATCGCTATCGCGGCCATTCGATGTCCGATCCGGCCAAGTATCGCTCGCGCGACGAGGTCCAGTCGGTGCGCGAGAAGAGCGACCCGATCGACGGCGTGAAGAAGGAACTCGAAGCGATCGGCGTCAAGGAAGACGAGCTGAAGGCGATCGAGGCCGAGATCCGCAAGGCGGTGAACGAGTCGGCGGACTTTGCCGAGCAGGCGCCGGAGCCGGATCCGGCCGAGCCGTATACCAGCGTTCTGGTGGAGGCGTACTGACCTGGCG
>CAZWZP010000050.1:11298-17559 GCA_964638925.1 uncultured Stakelama sp.
CCCGCGCTCTCGCCCACGATGGAAGAGGGAACCCTCGCCAAGTGGCTGGTGAAGGAAGGCGATACGATCAAGTCGGGCGACATCATCGCCGAGATCGAAACCGACAAGGCGACGATGGAAGTCGAAGCCGTCGATGAAGGCACGATCGCGCAGATCCTGGTCGCCGAGGGCACCGATGGCGTGAAGGTCGGCACCGTGATCGCGACGATCGCGGCCGAGGGCGAGGATGCTTCGGCGCCTGCACCTGCCGCAGCCCCGGCCCCCGCGCCGGAAGCGCCCAAGGCATCGGAAGAACCGAAGAAAGCCGATAGCGGCACCAAGCAGCTGGCGAGCGACAAGGCGGCGAGCGTGGCCGACCCCGAGCTTCCCGCCGGCACCGAGATGGTCAAGACGACCGTCCGCGAAGCGCTGCGCGATGCGATGGCCGAGGAAATGCGGTCGGACGATCGCGTGTTCGTGATGGGCGAGGAAGTCGCGGAGTATCAGGGCGCCTATAAGGTGACCCAGGGTCTGCTCGACGAATTCGGTCCGCGCCGCGTGATCGACACGCCGATTACCGAATATGGCTTTGCCGGCATCGGGTCGGGCGCGGCGATGGGCGGCCTCAAGCCGATCGTCGAGTTCATGACGTTCAACTTCGCGATGCAGGCGATCGACCACATCATCAACTCGGCCGCGAAGACCAACTATATGTCGGGCGGCCAGATGCGCTGCCCGATCGTGTTCCGCGGTCCCAACGGCGCGGCGAGCCGCGTCGGTGCGCAGCACTCGCAGAACTACGGCCCATGGTATGCGAGCGTGCCGGGCCTGATCGTGATCGCGCCCTATGACGCGGCGGATGCCAAGGGCCTGCTCAAGGCCGCGATCCGGTCGGAAGATCCGGTCGTATTCCTGGAAAACGAGCTGATGTACGGTCGCAGCTTCGACGTGCCGAAGCTCGACGACTGGGTGCTGCCGATCGGCAAGGCGCGCATCGTGCGTGAGGGCAAGGACGTGACGCTGGTCAGCTATTCGATCGGCGTGGGCGTTGCGCTGGAAGCCGCCGAGAAGCTGGCCGCTGAGGGCATCGACGCCGAGGTGATCGACCTGCGCACGCTGCGCCCGCTCGACACCGATACGGTGCTCAAGAGCCTGAAGAAGACCAACCGCATGGTGGTGGTCGAGGAAGGCTGGCCGGTCTGTTCGATCGCATCGGAGATCATCGCGGTGTGCATGGAGCAGGGCTTCGACGATCTCGACGCCCCGGTGATCCGCGTGACCAACGAGGATGTGCCGCTGCCCTATGCTGCGAACCTCGAGAAGCTCGCGCTGATCACTGCCGACAAGGTGATCGCGGGGGTGAAGAAGGTCACTTACCGCTGAGACCTTCAAGCCCCTCCCCTTCAGGGGAGGGGGTGGGGGTGGGGCCTATCCCCTTGGCGGTCGGTCTCGATGAGACTTCACTGCCCCACCCCAACCCCTCCCCTAAAGGGGAGGGGCTTAAGAGGGCTGGCAGGTCGAGGCGGTGACGCCGGTGACCGGATAAACCCCGTCGGTGCCGCCCACCGTGTCGCGCCGGTCGCGGACCATCATCGACGCCTCTTCACGGAAGTTGGTGTTGGGGGCGAGTGATGCCTTCAGCAGTGGCTGATACTCATAATAAACCTCGACATACATCGTCACGCCGTCGGTGGGCGCAATCGCGAGGCGCCCGCTTTTGCCCATGCCGTTGAGGTTGGTCGCGCCGGCATTGCCATAGGCAGAAACCTGCGCGGTCTTGTCACCGCGGCAACGTTGCCAGCGGATGCGGTTCTTGCCGCTATTGGCGGGGTCCGGCTCAAGACTCGAAATGATGACACGTCCATGGGTGAACAGGTCGAGTTCGCCCGATTGCAGGCCCGCGCCGGTCAGCAGGTCGTTGATATCGGCCTCGCTGATCGTCTTGGCCTGAAGCTGGCTGCCCGATCCGATCCGCGCCGCGTTGTCGGCAAGATGCAGCGCGATCTGGCTGACCCGCATACGCGAGATGATGTAGTTGGTGATTTCCGCGCCGGTCAGGCTGAGCAGCAACAGGAGCGGCAACGAAAACGCGAATTCGAGCATCGCCAGCCCGCGCGTGTCGGAGATCAGCCGGCGAATGGAGCGGAAGCGAGTCATGGGCAATTGCGCACCTGCATCGCGCCATAGCTGCCCTGATCGCCATAAGGCTGGTTACGCAGCACCGTTGACGCGGTGATCGTCGTTGTCCGCGAACCGCCGATCAGGTTGTAGAAGGGGAACATGCGGGGGTAGGTGGCTGTGACGGTGTACAGCGTCGCATCCTTTGCGCCACCCTGACCGGCATTGCCGCCGTCGCGATCCCACACATTGTTGCGGTTGGCGTCCTCATAGGGCTCGCCCGCGTCACATACGCCGTTGCTGTTGGTATCGGTCCAGGTTTCCGCGCGCGCCGCCGCCGCCTCGCTGAAGGTGCGATAGAAACGGCGGGTGATTGTAATGGTGGCGTTATTTGCCAGCGCCTTTGCCTGCGCCTTTACCTTCTCGTCGAGCACAGCCTGGGTAGCCGCCTCGCCGCCACTTTCCAGCGTCGAATCGCGTGCGGTTTTCTGCACCACGCCCTGCAACGCGGCGCGGGTGTAGAGCGTGTGCGCGACATCGAACGCGCCCAGCAGCACGAAGCCAAGGACGGGTGCCACCAGCGCGAATTCGACGATGGTGGCACCCGACTCGTCGCGCCGGAGCGCGCCGGGGGCGAAGCGACGGAGGGAGAATCGCCGCTTCACTTGGTAAGCCTCAACTGGGAAATCTGGTCCGCGATCGAGCGGAAGGTGTTCTGCAGATCGGTCGCATTGCGCGCGGCAAAGTAACGGCCGGGGGTGGCACAGCTCTGCATCATGCCTTCGATCGTGGTCTCGGCTGCGCCGAACCAGATCACCCAGAGCGTGATGTTCTTGTTCTTGACTGCCGTGCACAGCGCCTGGGTGCGGGCATTGACCTGCTGGGTGATCGTGCCGGTGGTAAGGCAGCCGCCTGTCGGTGCACTGTTGGGATCGGTCGTGCGCCGGTCGAGCCAGTTGAACCCGTATGCGGCATAGTCGGTTTCGTTGGTGCACGCCTCACCATCGGTCATGAAGATCAGATGGCGTTCGATCTCGCCGCCCTGGGGGGTGTACTCATTTTCCGACCGAAACATTCCGGTGGGCGAGATAAATCGCGCGCCCCAGACCAGACCGATATCGTGATAGGTGTTGCCGCTGGGGGTCAGTCCGTTGACATAACTTTCGAAGGCAGAGGCTGTCGGCCACGCCTGAAGTTTCTTCGCCTCTTCCGGGCAATAATAGGGAACGTTGTTGTAATAGTCAGTCGTGGTCAGCGCCTCGTTCCGGTTGAGCTGGGACCAGGCCGTCGTCACAGCGCGCGCATAGACCGCAGCGGGCAGTGCGGGACCCCACAACGTCGACGGATCGCCCGGATTGGGCACCAGGTCGATGTCCATGTCCTTCGCCCCTGAGGGGATCGGGTTGTAGCTCGCCTGCCGGACAGTTTGCCGCTCTTCGATACAGCCGTCCCAGGTCACACTGCGCGCCGCGCCCTGATGACCGATCGGCAGGCTGACCGAGTTGTTCCAGCTGGTCCCGTTCTTCAGCCCGCTGATATTGTGCGTGATCTGCGCATAGCGGTAGCGGTTGAACGTCTGGACCGTGGTCTCGGTCCCCGTTTGCTGCATGGTGTAGTAACGAAGAAAGTTGCCATTCGCAGTACGAATGTTGAACCGGCAGCGACCGTCGGTGGAGCGATAGTCGCGATACTGATACTCATACCATTGCGCGCTTTCGCGGGTGTACCAGGTTACCGTGCGCGGGTTTCCGCCGGACGTGCTTTCGTTGATACGGCCCGATTCGCCACCCCAGCTCGATATCAGCGCATTGTCGGGCACCTTGGACTGGCAGTTGCTGGTGCTTGTCGCGGTGGTATTGGTGCTGCTGGGCGCGCTGCTCCAGCTATTGGAACTGCTCCGCTCCCAGCCGGTGCTCGTCTGGCTGGTCGCCCCGTCAGACCAGGTGGTCTGGGTCGTCGTCGTGAACTGCGCCTCGCGCGACTGATAGGGCCAGCTGTCGGCGAAGTAGCTGGTCGGCAGCAGCTTCCCGACATTGACGTTGGTTGCGTAGGGCACGAAGCCGAAACGGATCTGAACGGAATTGCTGGTACCGCCCGATGGCGCACCGCCGACGCAGTTCTCGGTGGTGTCCAGCCGGGCGACGGTCTCGTAGAAGCACTTTACCGCCGACTTCAGCGCTTGCATCTTGGTCTGGGTATCGGTCGACACCGCCTTGCTCGACATCGAGCCGGTGGTGTCCAGCACGAACATCACATCGGTGTTGGGAAGACGCATTTCGGCGTCACAGGTGACGCTGAGCGTTTCGGTTGTCTTGCCCAGCACGCGCATCAGCGTCATCGGCAGCGTTGCGCTGGCGACCCCAGTGACCTTGCCCGCGCTTTCGGTGAAGCTCTTGGTCACCGACGACGCGCCATAGGGCGTCTCCTGGATATTGGCGTCGAAGAACCGCTCGGCCGCACCGCGCGCGGCGTAGTTGTTGAACGCCCAGGTGCCGCCGCCCATCTGTTTACGCCCGGCGAGTGCGCCGGCGTCACAGGCATGTTGCAGCCGCGTCTTGACGATGTACATGCGGCTCAGATCGACGCCGCCGCCGACCATGCCCGCCAGCGGGATCAGCGAGGCGGCGACGATCGCGAGCGTGTTGCCGCGCTTGTCGCGCGCAAGCGCGGCCATCGTGGCGCGAGCGCTGGTCACGGTGGTTGGGCGCAACGGCATGGTAATGGATCCCCGGTTCCTCCAACTGTTATGCGCGAAGTTGGGCTAACGGGGATTGAAGGCGCATGGTTAACGAAACGATTAAGCCCATGTGGCGCGGAGGCCGGCGGTGATCGATGCTGAACGTCGCCTGATGCTGACCTATGCGCCGAGCCCTGAGGCGGGAGCGGCGCTCGCCGCGTTGCTCGCGCTGGACGACAAGCTTGCCGAAACGTTGCGCACCACCAGCGAGCCGATGCTGGGGCAGATCCGGATGCAATGGTGGCATGACGCGGTGACCCGGCTCGACGCCGCGCCGCCGCCGCCCGAGCCCGTGCTGCAGGGGATCGCGCGGGATGTGCTGGCCAACGGGGTAACCGGGGCGGAGGTCGCGGGCATCGTCGATGGATGGCAGTTGCTGTTGCAAACCGAGCTCGATGCTGCCGCCCTGAACGAATATGGTGAACGCGGCGCGCGGTTGTTCGTGCTTGCAGGGCAGGTCGCGGGCGCTGGTTGCGGTGATCCGCTGGCGTTGGCGGGGAGGGGGTGGGCGCTGGCCGACCTGGCGGGTAAATTGAGCGATCCTGCCGAGGCGGCGGCGGCACGAGAGGTTGCGCAAACGGCGTTGAACGAAGCCTGTGCCGTCCGCTGGAGCCGGAATGGACGGGCGCTGGGGGCGATGGCGCATCTGGCGCGGCTGGACCTGGCCGGGGTGCTGCCAGGGACACCGAAACGGACCTGGCGGGCATTGTGGCACCGCATTACTGGCCGTTGACGTCTTGCCGCTGCCGCTGGAAGCGCTAGCCTGTCGCAGCGACGGGGGAGAGTCGGCATGTGGCGCTATTTTGCGGGCGGTCTTGCGGCGTTGCTGATGGCGGGGGCGGGGGTGTTCCTGTTCCAGGGGAGTGCGACGCCGGAGCCGCTCCCGTCACCTCCGGCACCCCGGTCATCGCAGGCGGCCGAGGCAGCGGAGGAGCTCGCTGAGGTCCCGCAGGCGCCGGATCGGACGCGGGAAGAGAAGCGTTTCGATCGCAACGACAAGGACAAGAACGGGCTGATTTCGCTCGCCGAACTCCAACAACCGCGGCGCAAGGCCTTTGCCAAGCTCGACAAGAATGGCGACGGCAAATTGTCGTTCGAGGAATGGTCGGTGCGGACCAGCGACAAATTTGCCGCCGCCGACAAGGACAAGTCCGGCACGCTGACCCGCGCCGAATTCGCCACGACCGCGCCGAAGCGCAAGCCCAAGACCACCCCGCGCTGCGACTGCCGGGCCGAGGTGGCCAAGGCGCTGGCCGAGGCGGGGGAGTAGCTCAGGCCGCCTTGAGCCACTCCGCAAAGGCCGTGCGGGCGCGCGCGGTGTAGAGCAATTTGCGGTCGGCCTTTTTCGTCCGCCCCTCGATCGGCGGCATCAGGCCGAAATTGACGTTCATCGGCTGATAGGTTTCGACCTCCGCACCGCCGGTGAT
>CAZWZP010000050.1:17569-19598 GCA_964638925.1 uncultured Stakelama sp.
CGGCCGAGCAGCGCGCCGAGTGCGGTTTCGACCGGGGGCGGGGTCAGGTCGCGGCCGAGAATTTCCGCAGCGGCAAATCGGCCCGCCATGAGGCCGATCGCGCTGCTTTCGACATAGCCTTCGCATCCGGTCACTTGGCCCGCAAATCGGATATGCGGGCGGCTTTTCAGGCGCAGCGTCGGATCGAGCAGTTCGGGCGAGCGGATGAAGGTGTTGCGGTGGAGGCCTCCCAGCCGGGCGAACTCGGCATTCTCCAAGCCCGGAATGGTGCGGAACAGGCGCACCTGCTCGGCATATTTAAGCTTGGTCTGGAACCCGACCATGTTCCACAGCGTGCCGGTGGCATTGTCCTGCCGCAGCTGAACCACGGCATAGGGCCAGCGGCCGTTGGGAAATTCCTCACACGCGGTTCTGGGATCGTCGAGCCCGACGCCCTTCATCGGGCCATAGCGCAGCGTATCGACGCCGCGCTCGGCCATCACCTCGATCGGCATACAGCCTTCGAAATAGGGGACGTTTTCCCACTCCTTGAACTCGGTCTTTTCGCCGTCCAGCAGACCTTGATGAAAGGCGAGATACTGGTCCTTGGTCATCGGGCAGTTGATGTAATCCTTGCCATTCCCGCCCGGACCCACCTTGTCCCAGCGCGACTGGAACCAGGCCTTGTCCATGTCGATGCTCTCGAAATGGACGATCGGAGCGATGGCGTCGAAAAAGGCGAGCGCGTCGCTGCCGGTTGCGGCGCCGATGCTGTCGGCGAGACCGGGGGCGGTGAGCGGGCCGGTGGCGACGATGGTCAGCCCCTCGGCCGGAAGCTGGTCGATGCGTTCGCGCACGATGGTGATGTTGGGATGCGCTTCTAGCGCCGCCGTGACGCCGGCGGAAAAGAGGTCGCGATCCACCGCCAGCGCGGAGCCGGCCGGCACCTTATGGGTATCGCCCTGGGCCATGATCAGCGAGCCGAGGTCGCGCATCTCCTGATGCAGCAGCCCCACCGCGTTGCGCTCGGCATCGTCGGACCGGAAGCTGTTCGAGCAGACCAGTTCGGCAAGACCGTCGGTGTGGTGCGCGGGGGTCATGGTGCCTGACCCACGCATTTCGGACAGCTTCACGCGGATGCCGGCATTGGCGAGCTGCCACGCGGCTTCGGACCCGGCGAGGCCGCCGCCGATGATATGGACTTGATGGTTACTCATAATGGATGAAGCAGACACTGTCCTGAGGGGAAGCAGACAAAAAATGCGTGTTGTCACGCGCGCGGTTGACACATGTCCGGCGGTGCCGGACGCTTGACCAAGCCTTACGCCAGACAGGGGCTTGTAGGAAAGGGGATGGGATGGGGTGGCTGTTCGGAGCGGCGGTGATCGCGGGGGCGAGCTATTGCCTGGAGGCATGGGGGCTGGTCGATCCGGGCGTCTGGGGGTCGGCGTGGAAGACGAGTGGCGTGGCGCTGCTTGCCGTGTGGGCGGCGACGCGGGCCCGGGGTACGGACGGGTGGTTGCTGACCGGGGCGCTGGCGTTGGGCGCGCTGGGTGATTTGTTGCTTGAGACGCACGGGCTGGTGGTGGGCGGCGCGGCGTTTGCGGCGGGGCATCTGGTCGCGTGCGTGCTGTATCTGCGCAATCGGCGGGCGGTGTTGCCGGCGAGCCAGAAGGCGTTCGGGTGGCTGCTTGCCCCCGCGACGATCGGGATCGCGGCGCTGTTTGCGGCTCCGAGCGGCGGCGCGGTGCAGGCGGGGGCGTATTCGGCGTTCCTTGGCGTGATGGCGGCGCTGGCGTGGACGAGCCGCTTTCCGCGCTACCGTGTCGGACTGGGGGCGGTGTTGTTCGTGGTGTCGGATTTGCTGATCTTCTCGCGCTTTGGGCCGCTGGCGGGGTCGGTGGTGCCGGAACTGTTGATCTGGCCGACCTATTTTGCGGCGCAGGCGTTGATCGCGTGGGGGGTGAGTGGGGAACTGTTGCACCGCCCCAACATCCGTTTGCCCTGATGACCAGGTCGCCAAAGCCCCCGGCTTTGGCTGGAACGTCCG
>CAZWZP010000051.1:0-5956 GCA_964638925.1 uncultured Stakelama sp.
TCGAACTGGAAATCACCGAGACGCTGGCGATGCACTGCTCGCGCGAGGTGATCGACGCGATTGCGGCGCTGCGCAGCGACGGCGCGACGGTGGCGGTGGACGATTTCGGCACTGGCTATTCCAACCTTGCGCGGTTGCGCGACCTGCCGCTCGACCGGGTCAAGCTCGACCGCAGTCTGGTCGAAAATGTCGCGACCAATGCCGAGGCGCGGACCATCGCACATGCGGTGATCGGCCTGATTCACGGCATCGGGTGTGAGGTTGTGGCCGAAGGGATCGAGACCGAGGCGCAGCTCGAAGTGCTGCGCGTGATCGGCTGCGACATTTTGCAGGGCTATGTCATCGCCAAGCCAATGCCGGAGGATGCGTTCCTCGACTGGGCCAGCGCCGCACCGCGATTGGCGCTGCGGGCGTAAGGTAGACAATATTCTTGTGCTCCTGCGAAAGCAGGAGCCCAGGGTTGTTGAGCGAAGCGGCAGAGCCACTCTGGACCCCTGCTTTCGCAGGGGATCCCGCAGTGGAGTGGCGGCTACCCGAACACCCGCCCCAGCACGCCCGCGTAAATCCGCGTCAGTGCGTGCAGATCATCCAGCGCGACTGCCTCGTCCAGCTTGTGCATCGTCGCGTTGAGCAGGCCGAATTCAACCACCGGGCAGATGCGCGACAGGAAGCGCGCGTCGGACGTGCCGCCGCTGGTTGAAAGCTCCGCCTCGACCCCGTTCTCTGCGCGGATCGCATCGGCGACGAGCGTGGACAGTGCACCCGGCTGCGTCAGAAACGCCTCGCCATAGACGCGACCCCGCACGACACCCGCCGGGGCATGGGCGTGGACGATATCCTGCACCCGCGCGATCAGGTCGTGCCCGCGATGCTGGTCGTTGAAACGGATCGAGATGCGCGCCCTGGCCCGACCGGGGATGACGTTGGTTGCGGGGTTGCCGACCTCAAGGTCGATGACCTCGATATTCGATGGCTGGAACCAGTCCGTGCCTTCGTCCAGCACAATCGCGTCGATCTCCGCCAGCGCGCGGACGAGCCGCGGCACGGGATTGTCGGCGAGATGCGGGTAGGCGACATGGCCCTGCCGCCCCGGCACCTCGATATCGATCACGGTCGATCCGCGCCGCCCGATCTTGATCGTGTCGCCAAGGCGGTGGGCAGAAGTGGGTTCGCCGACCAGGCACAGGTCGGGCTTCAGGCCACGCGCCGCCATCCGCTCCATGATCGCGAGCGTCCCGTAGGTCGCCGGGCCTTCCTCATCCCCCGTGATGATCAGGCTGACGGTGCCGGCGGCGGGCAGGGGGGCGAGCGCAGCGACGAAGGCGGCGATTGCGCCCTTCATGTCCACCGCGCCGCGCCCGTAGAGCAGGTCGCCGCGCACTTCGGGCTCGAACGCGCCGGACGCCCAGCCTTCGCCCGGCGGGACCACGTCGAGATGCCCGGCGAACGCGAAATGCGGCCCCGGCCCGGCAGTGCGGACGGCCAGCAGGTTTTCGACCGGCCCGTCGGGTGCCTCACCCGCGACGAACCGCTCGACGTCAAAGCCGAGCGGGATCAGCGCCGCCTCCAGCACATCGAACACCGTGCCGCGCGCGGGCGTGATGCTGGGCGCGGCGATCAGCGCCTTGGTCAGGTGGACGACATCGGGCATTCAGGCGCGTTCCTGCTCGAACTGCTCGATTACCCATTCCTCTTCCTGTGCGCCGGCAATCCAGTCCTGCATGAAGGGGTGCTGGAGTACCGCATTCATATAGGGCGGTGCAAAACGCGCGACGGGAAGGGAATAGGTGACGAAGCGGGTCACGACCGGCGCGAACATCACGTCTACCGCGCCGAACTCGCCGAACAGGAATTCGCCATCGCCGCCATAGCGCGCACGCGCCTGCGCCCACAGCTCCATGATCCGCTGAATGTCGTGCATCACGTCTTCGTCAGGGGTTTTGGGCGGATAGACCTGACGGATGTTCATGCTGTGCTTGCGGCGCAGCGCGGCATAGCCCGAATGCATTTCCGCGGCCATCGACCGCGCCATCGCGCGTGCTGTGGGATCGGTCGGCCAGAATTTGTCGCCGCCCGATTTTTCGTTCAAATATTCGACGATGGCGAGGCTGTCCCACACCACGGCGTCGCCATCCCACAGGATCGGCACCTTGCCCGATGACGGCGCGAACTCATCGCCCTCGCGCCGCCGGTCCCAGTCCTGATCGTAGAGCGGGACGACGACCTCCTCGAACGGAAGCCCGGAGAGCTTGCACGCGAGCCAGCCGCGCAGCGACCAGGAGGAATAGGCCTTGTTGCCGATGAAGAGCTTGAGCATCGCGCGGGGATAGCGGCGGGGCAGGGATGGGGCAATGGTACGCCGAATCGCTTGCGCCCGCCCGCTCTGCCCGACATGTTCACCGCAACGGGTAAGGGGGAAATAATGTCGCGTCTTTTCATGGCGGTGCTCGCGCTTGCTGCGGCTCCGGTGGCTTTCGCACAAGCGCCAGCGGCGGTGCCGACTACCGCGCGCCCGCCACTCCCGCTCGAGGTGTTTGCCGAGCTGCCTCAGGTTGAAAACCCGCGCATGTCACCCGATGGCAGGCGTATCGTCGCGCGGCTGGCGCGGGACGGTCAGATGTTCCTTGCGGTGATCGCGGTCGATGGCGGCGCGGCACCGACGTACATCCATCCGGGCAAGGTCGATCTCAACTGGTGGCGCTGGGTCAATGACGACTGGATCGTCGTCGGGGTCGGGCGTGAGCAGAATGTCGAGGGCACCGAGTTCTATGTCAGCCGCGCGATCGGCATCCAGGTGTCGACCGGTCGGATGGTCCCGGTTGCGGGCAAGGACGCGGCGCAGCGGGGCGACGATATCGTTTGGGTTGCGCGCGACGGATCGGCGCGAGTGATGCTCGCCTATCAGACCTCAATCTATATCAACCGGCCCGGTTTCTGGCCCAAGGTTGAGGAAGTCGATCTGGGTACCGGCGCGCGCCGCCTTGTTCAGGGGCCACGCGAGGGCGTGCGCAGCTGGTATGCCGACCGCGACGGCGTCATCCGCATGGGTGTCGGATCGTCGCTCGACGGGCGATCGAGCCGGCTGCTCTATCGCGAAAGCGCGGATGCGCCGGTGCGGACGGTGGACCGGGCAAAGCGGGGCAAGGACCGGCTCACCGTTCCGTCGCTGTTCCTGCGCGACAAGAACAAGGCGCTGGTGATCGAGGATGACGATCAGGGTTATTCGGCGCTCTACGAATATGACCTCGCGACGCTTCAGCGCGGCAAGCAGCTGTTCGCGACGCCCGGCTACGACATTGGCGGATTGATCGCCGATCCCGACGGGGACGGGTTTGCCGGCGTCCATGTCGAAGAAAACCGCCCGATGATCCGCTGGGTTGACCCCCAAATGGCGGCGATGCACGCGGCGATTGCTGGGCAGGTCAAGGGCGGGCAGGTCGAGATCACCTCGATGAGCCGCGACGGTCAGGCGGCGGTCATCAACATCGGCGGGGCGGACTCGCCCGGCGCGTGGATGGTCTATCGCAACGATACCCGCGTGCTGAGTCCGCTCGCTTTCGATAACCGCACCATTGGCCTCAAGCGGATGCACCCGGTGAAGACGATCCGCTACAAGGCGCGCGACGGGGTGGAGATCGCCGCGGTGCTGACGCTACCGCGTGGCAAGACCGGCAAGCTGCCGCTGATCGTGATGCCGCATGGTGGCCCCCGCGCGCGCGACAGCGAGGTGTGGGACTGGTGGTCACAGTTCCTCGCCGATCGCGGCTATGCGGTGGTCAAACCCAATTATCGCGGTTCGACCGGCTATGGCACCAAGTTCATGGAGATGGGCGAGGGGCAATGGGGCCTGGCGATGCAGGATGATCTGGACGACGCCGTCAAGGCGCTTGCCGATCTGGGCATCGCCGATCCGAAGCGGGTGTGCATGGTCGGCGCATCCTATGGCGGCTATGCGGCGCTGCGTGCGGCGCAGCGCGATGGCGACAAATATCGCTGCGCCGTATCCTATGCCGGGGTGTCCGACCTCAACCGGATGCTCAGGCACCAGAGCAACTTCCTCTATGCGGGCGCGCGCGGCGATTGGCTGCGCGAACAGGCTCCCGACCTCAAGGACATTTCGCCGATCAATTTTCCCGCGTCGTTCAGCATTCCATTGCTGATCATGCATGGCGAGGAGGATCGCGTCGTGCCGATCGTCCAGTCGCGGGTGATGGCGCAAAAGCTGAAGAGCGCGGGCAAGGACGTGACCTATATCGTCCAGCCCCTGGCCGACCACCATTTCACCCGGCAGGAAGATCGCGTCGAATTCCTGAAGGCGCTTGAGGCGTTTCTCGCCAAGCACAACCCGGCCTGACGCGCGCACAAAAAACGACGCCCGGGATGTCCCGGGCGTCGTGCTGTTCGTTCAGTCCGGATCAGGCGATCAGTTGCCTGCAGGAACCAAAACCGGAACCGCAACGGTCGTATGCACCTTCAGCTCGCGCCCGGCTTCGACGATCGCGCTACGCCCGGTGACGAACAGGCCGCCGATGACGCCCGCTGCTGCCAACGCTCCAACGGTCGCGCCGGTGTTACCACCGCCTTCCTGACGGAACTGGCCCGAGACCGGAATCCGCTGGCCGTTGAGCTCGAGGCTGCGGATTTCATAGTTCATCTTGGCGCTCTTGCCGAACGAGCCCTTGCCCGTGCGGTAGGTGACGACGCCATGGGCGGCGGTGCCGCGCGGGATGACGACCATGTTGCCCAGCATCACATCCTGCGAAACCGACGCAACGAAGATGTCGCCGGGGCGCGCCTTTTTGGAGCTGAGCTCCGAGTTCATCTTGATCACGATCTCGGTATTGCTCGGCAGCACCGCGCTCTCGGCAACCGTCGGCGTCCCAGCCGTAACGCCCGTCGGCCACGTCAGTGCGACGGGGTTGACCGGGCCTTCAGCGCTGATCTTCGCGATCGACGCGGCGACCTTGGCCTGATCCTTGTGGACCTTTTCCTTGGCCAGCGCCGGAGCGGACACGAGCACCAGCGCAGCCGCAGTTGCGGCCGTCATATTCTTCAGCATGAAACCCCCAAACGAATCGCCTCCCCTGAGGCGAAGAGGGGCACTATTGTTGGCTAAACCCCCGGCAGCAAGCGGGATTTTCGGGACAGAAACTCAGATGCTGACCGCCTCGATCACTGCGGCACGCAGTTCGGCGATGCCGTCGCCCTTCTCGCTCGATGTGGCGAGGATGTCGGGATGCGCGGCGGGGCGCTTGCGCGCCTCGTCGATCGTGCGCTGGGTCACTTCGGCGAGTTCGGCGGGTTTGATCTTGTCGCCCTTGGTCATGACGATGCGATAGCTCACCGCCGCCGCGTCGAGCATGTCGAGGATTTCGCGGTCGACATCCTTGATCCCGTGGCGGCTGTCGATCAGCACCAGCACGCGCTTCAGCACATCACGCCCGCGCAGATAGTCGTTGACCAGGAAGCGCCATTTCCGGACAACATCCTTGGGTGCCTTGGCAAAGCCATAGCCGGGCATGTCGACCAGCCGGAAGCGCAGCGGGTCGCCGACGTCGAAGAAGTTCAGCTCCTGCGTCCGCCCCGGCGTGTTCGACGTCCGCGCGAGCGCGTTGCGCCCGGTGAGCGCGTTGAGCAGCGAGGATTTGCCGACGTTCGACCGGCCCGCAAACGCCACTTCCGGCACCGTCGCATCGGGCAGGAAGTTGAGCGCAGGCGCGGATTTGAGGAACGCGACCGGACCCGCAAAGGTCTTGCGCGCGCCCTCGATCAGCTCGGGGTCGAACTCGGTCACTTCTTCCCCTTAACCGGCTTGGCCTCGATCACCGTGCCGGACGCGGGCAGCGGTTCCTTCAGCGCCGGGTGGCGCATGTAGAGGAACTTCTGCTGCGCGATGGTGAGCAGGTTCGAGGTGATCCAGTAGAGCTGGAGACCCGCCGCGAATGGCGCCATCACG
>CAZWZP010000051.1:6049-19562 GCA_964638925.1 uncultured Stakelama sp.
GAGCAGGATCGGCAGCGCGCCGATCGCCAGGAACATCGGCAGCTGGTACCCCGTCAGATAGGCGAACAGATTGACGAAGTTCGCGGGATCGGGGGCGGACAGATCCTTGATCCACCCGACAAATGGCTGATGCCGCATCTCGATCGACAGCATCAGGCACTTGTACAGCGCGTAGAGGATCGGAATCTGCAGCAGGGTCGGCAGGCAGCCCGCGAGCGGGTTCACCTTCTCGTCCTTGTACAGCTTCATGATCTCCTGCTGCTGGCGCGGCTTGTCGTCCTTGTAGCGCTCCTGCAGCGCCTTCATCTTGGGCTGGAGCGCGCGCATCGACGCCATCGACGCGAACTGCTTTTGCGCAATCGGGAACAGCAGCAGGCGAACGGTCAGCGTCAGCGCGATGATCGCCACGCCGAAATTGCCGATCATCCGGAACAGCCAATGCAGATAATGGAAGATCGGCTTTTCAACGACCTCGAACCAGCCCCAGTCGATCGCCTTGCCGAACAGGTGGATGCCACCCTGTTCCTCATATTCGTCGAGCAGGTTGATATCCTTCGCCCCCGCGAAGAAGCGGGTGGTCTGAGTCATCACCTGGCCGGGCGCAACCTGGCGCGCGGCGGTCGGTTCGAACTGCGCCTGGGTCGCGCCATTCGCTGCGGGGCGGAAGCTGAGGCCCACCGGCATCCCCTGATCCGGTACCAGCGCGGTCAGCCAGTAAATGTCGGTATAGCCGATCCAGCCGCCCGTGGTGTCAAAGCGCTGCGTGCCCTTGTCCTTTACCGTGTCGTAGTTGACGTCATAATCGACGATGCCGCCATAAGACGCGACCGGGCCGGCATGGATCGTCCAGGTATCGACGTCCTTGCCCGCGCCATAGCGATAGAGATAGCCATAACCGGCCGCCGCAATCGCCTTTTGCCCCAGGTTCGCGACCTTCTGGCGGACGGTGAACATATAGCCGTCATCGACTGACAGCTCGATCGCGAAGCGCTGCGTGCCGCTGGTCGCGGTCAGCGTGACCGGGGTAGTCGGGGTCAGCTTGGTACCGCTTGCTTTCCACACCGTGTCAGGGCCGGGCGCGTTCAACCCCTGGCCCGACCAGCCGAAGCCGGCGAAATAGGCATCGCGCGTGCCGCTGGGTGACAACAGGCGGATCGGATCGCTGTCCCGGGCGATCGTTTCCTTGTGCTTGACCAGCACCAGATCGTCGATCCGCGCGCCCTTGAGGTTGAGCGAGCCGCGCACCGTCGGCGTCTCGATCGCGATACGCGGCGTTTCGCGCAGCACGCTGTCGCGGTCCCGGATCGCCTGCGGCGTGTCGGCGGCGGGGTCTGCGCCGGGATTGGGCACAACCTTGGGCGTGCCGTCTGCTGCCTTGGTCACGGTCGGCGCAGGCGGCGTCGGGAACAGCCAGCCCGTCACCGCAGGCCATGCGAACAGCAACAGACCCGCGATCACCGCGAACAGCAGGAAATTCTTCTGGTCTTCTTTCACGTCATTCCCCGGTCAGGACATCAGGGCACGGGATCGTAGCCATGCCCACCCCATGGATGGCAGCGAAGGATGCGCCGCAGCGCGAGCCATCCGCCCTTGAGCGCCCCATAGCGGGAGAGCGCCTGTATTGCATAGGCCGAACAGCTTGGCGCGAACCGACAGCTGGGCGGCAGCACGCGCGACGGCCCGATCTGCCATGCGCGCGCGATCAGGATGAGGATGCGGGCGATCACCGTTTTACCCTTGCCAACGCCTTGGAGAGTTCGGCCTTGAGCGCGGCATAGTCCCGTTCGATTCCGCTCGCGCGGCCGATTAGGACATGGTCGGCGCCCGCGACGCCATCGACCGGCAGCACCTCACGCACCAAAGCGCGAAAGCGGCGCTTCATGCGGTTGCGGGTCACGGCGTTACCGACCTTCTTGGACACGGTGATACCGATCCGCATCGTCGCATCATCGTCGCCGCGCGACCGGACGATCAGGACAAAGCCGGGCATTGGCGCGCGCTTGCCGGCATTGGCGGCGAGATAGTCCTTGCGCTGGGTCATCCGCGCGAGCGAGGCGGACGAATGCAAACAGCCCGCCTCCTCGCCTGAGGAAACGGGCTGGTTCGACACCAGCGATGCTGGCGTCAGGCTTATGCGCTCAGCTTGTTGCGGCCGCGGGCGCGACGGGCGCGAATCACCTTGCGGCCGCCCGGAGTCGCCATGCGCGACCGGAAGCCGTGCCGGCGCGCTCGCACCAGGTTGCTCGGCTGAAAGGTCCGCTTCATCGCTCATTCCCTGAATTCTAGAAACTAAAAGGGCCGCCGCGGGGGCGACCGTGTGAACGGGGCCGTTAGCCAAAGCGGGCGACGAAGTCAATTCGCGGCGAGCCTTTTTGCCCGCGTGCGGCGGCGTTTGGCGCTTCCGCGCACCAGAATCCGGTCGATGAACGCCCCGACTCGTGGCCAGCGGGCTTTCAATCGCACGAATCGGTGCCGCGCCCAGCTTGAATTGCGCAGGATCAGGATCAGGCCGAACGCCGCGATGACCGTGCCGCCCGGACCGGGCAGGGGTGACGCGAGCGGTGCGACGACCAGGAACAAGGTCCAGCCGGTCGCCACCAGCGCGATTCGGACCAAAGGATGCGGTTTGGGACGCATCCCTTCCAGATGGGGCGGTGTATTGCCGATGCAAGGCGCAGGCGCGATGAACCGTTTCCCTGTCGCGAAAAGCCGCTACAACCCCGTGAACAAAAGGGGGAAAGATGGTCGCGAGTGTATCCACCGTCGCGTATCTGGGGCTGGAGGCGCGCAGCGTCGAGGTGCAGTGCAACCTCGTCCCCGGCCTGCCCAAATTCATGATCGTCGGCCTGCCCGACAAGGCGGTGGCGGAAAGCCGCGAGCGGGTGCGCGCGGCGATGGCGGCGATCGGCCTGGCGATGCCGCCCAAGCATATCGTCCTCAACCTCTCCCCCGCCGATTTGCCCAAGGAGGGGTCGCATTTCGACCTGCCGATCGCGCTGGCTTTGCTCGCGGCGATGGGGGTGACCGATGCCGAGGCGCTGGCGGATTATGTCGTGGTCGGCGAACTCGCGCTGGACGGGCGCATCGCCTCCTCGCCGGGTGTGCTGCTCGCGGCGCTGCACGCGGCGGGGGAGGGGAAGGGGCTGATCTGTCCCGCGGCACAGGGGGCGGAGGCGGCCTGGGCCGGGACCGGTGCGGTGCTGGCGGCACCCGATCTGATCGGGCTGCTCAACCATCTGAAGGGTCAGCAACTGCTCGGCGCGCCCGAGCCGGGCGAGGCCGACGCACCGGGGTTCGGCCCCGACCTCAAACAGGTCAAGGGCCAGGAAACCGCCAAGCGGGCGCTCGAGATCGCGGCGGCAGGCGGGCATAATCTGCTGATGGTCGGGCCACCGGGTGCGGGCAAGTCGCTGATGGCGAGTTGCCTGCCCGGCATTCTGCCCCCGCTCGATGCTGCCGAGGCGCTGGAAGTGTCCATGGTCGCCAGCGTCGCCGGGACGTTGGAGGGCGGGCGGCTGACGCGCACGCGCCCGTTCCGCAGCCCCCATCACAGCGCGTCGACGGCCGCGCTCACCGGCGGCGGTCTCAAGGTCAAGCCGGGCGAGGTCAGTCTCGCGCATCTCGGCGTGCTGTTCCTCGACGAACTCCCAGAATTCCAGCGCGCGGTGCTCGATTCGTTGCGCCAGCCACTGGAGGCGGGGACGGTCAGTGTCGCGCGTGCCAATGCGCATGTGACCTTTCCGGCGCGGGTGCAGCTGGTCGCGGCGATGAACCCGTGCCGCTGCGGGCATCTTGGCGACCCCACGCTCGCCTGCGCCCGCGCGCCGCGCTGTGCTGCCGATTACCAGGCCAAGGTGTCGGGGCCTTTGCTCGACCGCATCGACCTGCATGTCGAGGTCCAGCCGGTCACCGCCGCCGATCTCGTCCTGCCCCCGCCCGCTGAAGGATCTGCCGAAGTAGCCGCCCGCGTGGCAGCGGCACGCGCGGTGCAGCGCGCCCGCTATGGCAGCGACGGCCCGCGCACCAATGCCGAGGCGGACGGTCCTGTCCTCGACGCTAACGCCACCCCCGACGAACCGGGCCGCAAGCTGCTGGCACAGGCCGCCGAAGCGATGCGGATGAGCGCGCGCGGCTATACCCGCGTGCTCCGCGTCGCGCGGACCATCGCGGATCTGGCGGGGGCGGAGACCGTCGGCCGCATCCATATCGCCGAGGCGCTGAGCTATCGGCGACAGGCGCCGCGCAATTAGGCGGTGGCGAGCGGGCGTACCGATCGCGCGCGCGGCTTGGGGCGTTTGAACCAGAAGGTCCACACGGCAAAGCTGCCGAGCATTGCCAGCACCAGCCCCGTCGATGCGACGATCAGCTTCCACAGCCATCCGCCGACCTTCGCCGCGTGGAGCGGATAGACGCTGTTATAGGCGCGGATGCCGGTCGGCATCGCCTGCGCGTTGCGGGTATCGACCAGCGCGCCGCTTTCGGGCCGGAACCACAGCAAGGTGCGGCCATTGGGCAGCCATTCGGCGGGCTGGCGCAGCCGCATCTGGATCAGGTCGCCGGGCTTGCGCGGCAGCGCGACGAGGCGGATCTCCGCGCCGGGATAGCGCGCGCGTGCTGCGGTGAACATCGCTGCCCAGTCGAGGTCGCGGGCGAGCGGGCCGCCTTCGACCTTGGGCGGGGCAAACGGCTTTTGGAGCGCGCCGACGCTCTGGCCCGGCGCGAAGACTGCGGTGCTGACCGGCTTCAACACCATCAGCATCCCCGTCGCCATCGACAGGAACAGCAGCGGCGCGAACACCACGCCGATGTCGCGGTGGTGGGTGACGATCGCCGGGCGGCTCATCCGCTTGGGGAACAGGCGCAGCTTGAACGTCTTGCGCAGCCGCCACCACAGGATCCCGCCGGTGATGACGAAGGCGAGGCCGATCAGCCCAGCGATCCCCGCCGCAATCTCACCCGCATCGCCGAGGAACAGATGATGGTGCAGGTCGAACAGCCACAGCTCGAACCGGTCCCATTTGCTGTCCCATTGCGCCACCACGCGCCCCGCCTGATCGGCATAAGCCCCGGCCTCGCCCGAATAGCTGCGCCGCGTGAGCCCGAAATCGGAATAGGCGAACAGCAATGATCGCGGTGCTTCACCCGGCGCGGCGAGCGCGGCGTTCATCTGCGCGGCGAGCGTCGCGACATCCTGCCGCTGCGCATCGCCAGCGCCGGGCAGCCAGCCCAGCCATTGATGCTTGAAGACGAGGATCGCGCCCGACAGGCCCAGCACCGCCAGCACCAGGCCGATAATGCCGCCGGTCCAGCGGTGGAGCAGGTCGATCCACTTCATCCCCGCCGCGCCCCCGTTCAGAACTTCACGTCGAAGCCAAGCGTGAACACCCGCCCGCGGCCCGAGAAGAAGCGGAGATTGTCCGCCACCGAAATCGTGTCGCTATTGTAGGTGATGTAGTTGGCGTCGAACAGGTTCGACACCGCCAGCGTCACTCCGCCAAAGCCCGCGTCGTAGCGGACCACCGCGTCGGTGAGGTTATAGCCTTCGAACGCGGTCGCGCGGTTGTACGCCGCCGGGTTGGTCGACAGCTGGAAGGTGCGCGACAGATAAAAGCCGGTCTGCACGCGTGCGGTCAGCGGTCCCTTCGCATAGTTGAGCGCGAGGTTGAGCCGGTCGGGCGAGATGTTCGCGCCGTCGAGGTCGATATCGACCGCGCCGTCGCCATTGCTGTCGGTGCGCCCGGCGAGATGGGCGTAACCGATGCTGCCGCGCAGTCCGTCGATGGGCAGGCGCACGCCCAGGTTGATCTCCAGCCCCTCGATCTCGATCCGCTGGCGCTGGACGTCATAGACCCCCGCCGGGTTGAGCACGAGCAGGCCGCCCAGCTTGGACGAGGACCAGAAATAGGTCGCGCTCGCGTCGAGCGGGCCGCGCTTGACCTCCACCCCGATCTCGCGGTTGTTCGAGACCACCGGGCTGATGTCGAGGAAGGTGTCGATGTCGACATTGGGCACGTTGATCGCGCGCAGGATGCGCCCGACATCGGCGATGGTGTAGCCCTCGGCATAGCTGGCATAGGCGCGGATGCCGGGCGTCGGCTCGACGATCACACCACCATTGATCAGCGCATCGCGGAAGCTGGGGTTGCCGCCGCTCACCGCACGCGAGCCATAAGAGGCGAGGGTCACGAAATCGTCGACCTTGAGCTTCACATCCTCGTAGCGCACGCCGCCCGCCAGGCGCAGCTTGTCGTCGAACAGGCCAAGGTTGAGCTGGACGAACGGCGCCAGGCTGCGGAAGGTCGTCGGCGGTACCCAGTTGCGGTCGGTCCACAGCAGCGACTGGACGGTCTCGTCCCACAGGCTGTCGAAGCCGAACGTCGCAGTCAGCGCGTTCGCGAACTTGCGTTCATAGCTGAAGCGCGCACCGAGCTTGCGCGACTGGTTGACCGACTGGTCGAACAGCGTGTTGAGCGGCGCGATGCGAACGTCCTGAAAGGTCGAGGTGATCGACCCGCCGAACACGTCATTGGTGCGGTTGAAGAAGGCCTGGAGCACCAGCTTGCCGCCAAGCAGCTCGTTGTCGGTCAGCGTCAGATTGACCGTCTCGACCCGGTTCGACACCGGATCGCCCGCCGGATTGCCGCGCACGCTGGTCGATGGGGTGTTGGTCGCGCGGTTGCCGGCGACCTGAACATAAGTGTGGTCGCCCTTCAGCTCGAAGCGGTTCGCGAACAGCTCCAGCCGGGCGGTATCGTTGACCTGCCAGCCCAGCCGCGCGAACGCCGACCAGCTCTTGCTCGCCATCGTGTCGCCCTGCGCGCCGTCGACGCCGATGATCCGGCCCGCGCCGTCGTAGAACACGCCGCGCTTTTCATAGGCACCGCCGACCGTCGCATCGAACGCGCCACCGCGCCATGCGACCAACGCCGCCGCCTTGCCGCCCAGGCCATTGTCGTCAAAGCCGTTGCCCGCGCTACCCTGAAGCAGTGCGCGGCCCGAAAATCCGTCGTTCTCCGGTGCCTTGGCGACCACCTGATTGACCACGCCGCCGGTCGCGCCGATGCCCTGCAGCGCATTCGATCCATAGATCAGCTCGATCCGGTCGAGGAAGAAGGGGTCGATCGTATAGCCGTCGCGCGATCCGTCACGCACCGGAGTCGATTGCGGGATGCCATTGATGGCGTAGAGCGGCGAGCGGCCGCGCAGCGTCTCGCCCGCACCCGACAGCTTCTGACGCGTCGGGGAGAAGGAGGGCGAGAGGTTCGCGACCGCATCGACCACCGACCCGGCGATCGACACCTGCTGGTCCAGCTCTTCCTTCTCGATCACATCGACCGTCAGCGGCAGCGCGCTGGCGGGCAGGTCGGTGCGTGCGGCGGTGATGATGACCTGATCCGTCTCGCCCGGTTCCGACGCTGGGCTGTCCACCACTGCCGGATCGGTCGCGGCATGGGCGGCGACCGGACCAAGCAGCGCGAGCGCGACCAGTGGAAGAGCGGAAATCGAGGCGACGGACATGCGAAAACTCCCTTTCCGCACGCGCTACCAATCCATTTCTTATAATGCAAACGCCTCGCATTAGATTTTTAAAGGCCGTTGCGTCTGTGCAACCATGTCCCGCACAAACCGGGAGTTCCCGGACGTCGACGCGCTGCATCATTCTGGGGCGCTGGATGACGGGTGCCAGGCGCCCCGGAGCTGATCGCCCGCCGGATTGTGTTGTCAGGACATTGGATTACGCTCGACCTGCGCCGCAATCGCCTGCGAGTCGCACGCATAGGGGGAAGACAATGGAATGGATGATCCTGCCGTTTAAGCGGTTCTTCGACTTTCAGGGCCGGTCGCGCCGCAAGGAATTCTGGATGTACACGCTGTTCGTCGTGATCGCCTCGATCGTGCTCAGCATTCTCGATTCGATGCTCGGCCTGGGCGGCGACATGAGCGGCGGTGCCGATGTCACAGGCGGTGCGGCAATGGCCAGCGGGGCGTTGTCGGGCGGCCTGCTCGCCAATCTGTTCGCGCTGATTACGCTGATCCCCAGCCTGGCAGTATCGGTCCGGCGGCTGCACGATACGGATCGCACCGGCTGGTGGGTCTTGCTCCCGTTCCTTCCGTTGTTTGTCGGCGGCGTGGCAATGGGGATCGGTGCCGCCCAGATGGTCATGGGCGGCGGCAATAGCATGGGCACCATCGCGATCGTCGGCGGCGGCCTGATGCTGGTCGGCTTTGTCTGCGCGATCCTGCTGCTCGTCTGGTACTGCTCGTCGGGCACACCCGGCCCGAACCGCTTCGGTGAGGATCCCAAGGGTGACAGCGCCGACGCCGATGAGGTGTTCGGCTGACCATCGCATCGCCGGACCGGTCGAGGTCTGGCCAGTGCGCTGCTGCAATTGCGCAAGCCGTCGCCCGGCATTCCGGACGACGGCTTGCTTGTTTCAGGTGCCGGTCGCGGTCGTCAGAAGGCGTCCCACTCATCGGCGTTCACCGCCTTTGCGACTGCAGCCGATCCGTTGGTCGCCGGCAGCGCCTTGACCGGTGAGCGATAGGCGGCGGGCTTGGCTTCGGCCTTTGCCACCGGCTTCGCCTTGGGCTTGGGTGCCGGGCTCGCCGCCGGAGCGCGCGGCGCGGGGACCGGCGCTGCGGAGCGGAGCCCGTTGTCGTTACCGATGTTGAACCGCGCCGATTGCTCGGTCAGCATCGTCACTTCGCTCGACAAGTTACGTGCGGCGGCGGAAGTT
This sequence comes from uncultured Stakelama sp., assembly GCA_964638925.1. GTDB lineage: Bacteria > Pseudomonadota > Alphaproteobacteria > Sphingomonadales > Sphingomonadaceae > Sphingomonas. Next base: position 14,788 of record CAZWZP010000051.1, read on the forward strand.
TCCTCAACCATCGCGGCATTCTGCTGCGTCGACTGGTCCATCGCCTGGATTGCCGTTGAAATCTGGGTGATTGCCGCCGACTGGGCCTGGTTGTCCGCCGCCATCTGACCGAGCAGCGCGTGAACCTCGCTGACATCGCCGGAAATGTTGACCAGCGCGCCGTCCACCTTTTGCACCGCATCGACGGCTGAGGCGATATCGGTGCGGGTCACGGTGAGCTGTTCGCGCGCACGGCCCGCTTCCTCCTCGGCCCGCATCGCAAGTGCGGACACGAGGTCGGCGACCACCGCAAAACCACGACCCGCTTCACCCGCACGGCCGGCCTCGACCGCCGCGTTCATGGCGAGGACGCGGGTCTGGAAGGCGATCTTGTCGAGCCCTTCGATCACGTCGTCGATGCCCTTTGCGCTGTCCGCCACGCGGGTCATCGCCTGGGTTGCCTCTTCGGCGACTGCGCGGCCCGATGCGACCACCGCGATCGCGCCATCGGCACGCTCGACAGTGCGCGTTGCGGCTTCCGCAGTTTGGCGCAGCCGATCGTTCATCTGGGTGACCGCAGCGGAGGTTTCCTCCAGGCTTGCGGCGTTACCTTCGGTCCGGCGTGCCAGATCGTCGGATGCATGGGCGATCTCGCTCGACCCGGTATGAATCGCGCGCGAGCTGTCGACGACCGTGCCGATCAGCCCCCGCAGATTGGCAAGGGCGTCGTTGAAGTCCGATTTCAGGCTGGCGAACGGCCCGTCAAGCGTCGCGGTAACCTGCGCGGTCAGGTCGCCGCGCGACAGGGCGCCGAGCCCGGCCCCGATGCTGCTGACGATCAGCTGGGTCTGCGCCTCGCGCGCGGTCGCGGCGGCGGCCAATTGCTGCTGAAAGCCGGCGGTTGCGGCAGTCAGGTCGCCCAGCTCGCTGACGCTCCCGGCGGGCGGGATCGTCACGTCGGCGGCACCTTCGCCCAAGCGGCGCAGCGCATCGGTCAGTCCCAGCAGGGGCGTGACCAGATGGCGGCGCGCAAGGTGCGACAGCTGGATGGCAACGCCAATCCCCAGCACCAGTGCAATGCCGAGCAGCACCATCGCGATCACACCCGCACGGCGGCTGCGGTCGCCGACCTCCGCGACATGCGCTTCGATCGCTTCCGATGCGGTCCCCATCGCGGTTTCGAGCGCACCGAAGCGGGTGAAAAAGTCGGGGAGCCCGGCCAGCGCGCGGCTATGATCTTGTTCGGACAGCGTGACGATCTTCTTTGCGGCTTCACCATAAGCGGCCAGCGGCGGTGCCAAGGTTTCGGTCAGCTTGGTGATCTCAGGCGAACCCTGATAGGCGCGCTCCGCCGCAATGGCATCCGCGAAGGTCTTGAGGTGGTCGTCGAGATCGGCGACCGCCTCGGCACGCTTGATCCCGGTCGCAGGATCGGCCGAAGCCAGCACGGCGAGCACGTCGCTGCGCACCGCATCGTGCATCATATCCGCTTCAAGATGCGATCGCAGCAGCGATGCGGCTTCCTGTTGGCGGCTGAGCGCATCGCTCAGGATCCAGGTCGCCACCAGCCCGGCACCCCCGCACAACAGCATCAGGCCCAAAATTATCCCGGAAGCTCGTCGGGCAGCACGGTCCAGAGAGATCATTGCAACATCACCCATAAATGAACGTCACGATCATTATAGTTAAGTGGCGAACGGGGCGGATGAATTGCGTCTAAAATATGCATGAACTGGATTTGAGGGTCCGATCATGCGAAATATGCTCCTGGGAATTGCCGCATTTTCTGTTGCAATTCATGCACATCCGGTGCGTGCCGAAAGTCCGTTACAAATTGGTGTCACTGAAACCGTCGATATCGTGTCCGTTTCGTCCGAAGATGGCGGATCGGATGTTTTTCTGCTGGATAATCTGGATGTTGTTGCCGATCTTGACCTCGACGCGCTGGTCGGCTGGCGCGGCGGACAGGCGCATGTCCATGTCCTCAACAATCTTGGCGGCGTGCCCAATGACCGCGCGGCGACGCTTCAGGGGGTGAATAACATCGAGGTGGCGAGCCAGCGGCTGCGTCTGTTCGAGGCATGGATCGAGCAACGGTTCGGCGAACGAACCAGCGTGCGGCTGGGCCTGTATGACCTCAACAGCGAATTCTATTCGAACGATGCGGCGGGATTGCTGATCGCGCCGGCCTTTGGCGTCGGGTCGGAAATCGCTGCGACGGGCACCAATGGTCCGTCGATCTTCCCCTCGACCGCGCTTGCCGTGCGGATCGACCGGCAGCTGGATGGACGGGGCAGTTATGCGCGGTTCGCTATCCTCAACGCCGCTGCCGGGACGTTGGGCGATCCTCAGGGCGTCAATGTCCGCTTCGATTCGGGCGCGCTGCTGATCGGCGAAGTCGGGATCGCCAACGAACGCGGCAAGCTCGGCGTCGGCGGCTGGGGCTATACCGACCGGCATGACGATATCGACGCGACCGATGCCGCGGGCGATCCGGTTCGGCGCACGGCGTGGGGCGTCTATGCGATTGGCGAACTTCAACTGCGCGACCGCGAAGGCGTGCCCGGGATCGCCGGATTTGCCCGCGTCGGTGTCTCGGACGGTCAGACTACCCCGTTCCGCGGCGGATGGCAGGCGGGTCTGTTGCTGACCCGGCTGGTTCCCGGTCGCGCGGAGTCCCAGCTCTCATTCGGGGTCAATCAGGCCTATCTGTCGGACGGCTATCGCCGCCAGCTTGCCGCAGGCGGGATCGCCAGCGTCGCGGCGGAGACTGCGTTCGAACTGACCTATTCGGATCGCCTCGCGCCCTGGCTCAGCATCCAGCCGGACCTGCAACTGGTCATCGACCCCGCCGGCGAGCGCGATCGCGGCCCGGTGCTGGTCGCCGGGCTTCGGACAACCTTTGAATTTTGAGCGCGGCAAGAGGGGTGGGCAGGATGTGGGCAAGCTGCCACCGCTTTGCTCGCGCATCGTCTATGATTAATTCAGATTTCAGATTGGGGACTGCACAGATGAAGACGGGGGTCACTGCCATGCTGGGCGGCGCAGCTTGTGCGCTGCTGATCGGGGCCGCAGACACTGCTTTTGCCGCAAGTGGCAAGGACGGGGATCCGTCCGGATTCTCGATCGAGGGCAGCGTCCGCGCGCGCGCCGAGGTGGTGGACGGACAGGTCCGCCCGAACGCGCCGGAGAGTGACGCGATGCTCTCGTTTCGTACGCTCATCACCGCGAGCTATGATTTTGGCGGCGTACATCTGACCGGCGAACTCGACGATGCGCGGAGCTATTTCCAGCACGGCCAGTCCAGCGCCGGAACCAGCGAGAGCAACGCGCTCGAACCGCTCCAGGCTTATCTTGGTGTTGATCTGGGCGCGGTTGCGGGCCAGAAGGGTAAGGGCGTGCTGCGCCTTGGTCGCTTCACCGCCTCGTCCGGTTCGGGCCGCCTGCTCGATCGCCCGGACTGGTCGAACTCGCCCAACAGCTTTCTTGGCGTCGATCTCGAATGGTCGAGCAAGCGCGGCGACCGCGTCTATCTGATCGCCACCCGGTTGTTCGACAAGCTCCCGTCCGATCGCGCGTCGATTGAGGACAACAAGGTCGAACTGGACCGCGCCAATGCCGGGCTGCATTTCTGGGGTGGGTCGTTCACCCGGGCCAAGGCGCTTCTCGGCGCGAATGCCGAGATTTTTGCCTATGGGCTGGACGAGCGCGACCGCGCCGGCCGAGCGACCCGCGACCGCGATCTGTTCACCCTGGGTGGCCGGGTGAACCGCGCGCCGGGCAAGGGCAAGGTCGATTTCGAGCTTGAAGGCGCGCTGCAGCGCGGCACGACGCGCGGCTCAACCTCGGCGGCCGACCTGCTCGACCGCAAGGTCCGTGCGGGCATGGCCAATGTCGAGATCGGCTACACCTTCGCAGCCGGTTGGACCCCGCGTGTGACCGCGTTCTTGGGCTATGCCAGCGGCGACACGACCGGCACCGATTACCGGCGCTTCGACCCGCTGTTCGGCGGGCGGCGCGGCGATTTCGGGCCGCTTAGCCTGTATGGCCCGGCCAGCTGGTCAAACATCGTCAGCCCCGGCGTCGCGCTCGAAGCGAAGCCCAGCAAGCGTTGGGACTTCTCGGTCAAGGCGCGCAAGTTCCTGCTGGCGTCGGCCACCGACAGCTTCGCCGCAACATCGGTGCGTGATGCCAGCGGCGCATCCGGCCGTGATGCCGGCACCCAGGTCGAGGGCCGGGTACGCAACTGGCTGGTGCCCAAGCGCCTGCGGGTAGAGGCGGGCGCCGCCTTCCTCGCCAAGGGCCGGTTCCTGACCGATGCGCCCAACGCGCCTGCGACCGGCGACATGCGCTTTGGCTATCTGACGCTGTCGACCTTTTTTTAAACTCCTCCCAAACGGGGCAACAAAAAAGCCGCCGCCCGATCTCCCGGGCGGCGGCCTTTTTTGTGTCAGCGGGGCGCTGAACGCCGACGATTACTCGCCCTTGTTCAGATAGTCGCCCGCCGCTTCATCGCTGCCGTCACCCGACACTTCGACCTTCTCCAGCGCGTCGCTGGTGACCATCGCGTCGATCGGATCCTGCGCCAGCTCGGCGGCGCGCTCTTCGGCGGCCGAGTTCGGTGCGATCAGCACTTCCTGCAACCGGCGCTGCTGGACGCGGAGCGCGGCGTCACGGCTGCTGGCCGCAATGCGCATCCGGCTCATGCCCGCGCCGGTGCCGGCGGGGATGAGACGGCCGACGATGACGTTCTCCTTCAGGCCGATCAGCGTGTCCTGCTTGCCCTGAACCGCCGC
>CAZWZP010000052.1:0-3288 GCA_964638925.1 uncultured Stakelama sp.
GTGCCGGGGATCGGCGTTGCGCTGATCGATGACGGCAAGGGGCTGTGGCAGGGCGGCTTTGGCGTCCGCGCGCTGGGGTCGCCCGAAAAGGTCGACCAGAATACCAAGTTCATGATCGCGTCTAACACCAAGGGGATGACGACGCTGCTGCTCTCGGTGCTGGCGGACGAGGGCAAGCTCGACTGGAACCAGAAGGTCGTCGATCTCTATCCCAAGTTCCGGCTCGGCAATGACGAAGTGACCCAGTCGGTGCTGGTCAAGCATCTGGTGTGCGCGTGCACCGGCCTGCCGCGCAAGGATTACGCCTTCATCCTCGCCGACAAGGGGCAGCCTGCGTCGGACACCTTCGCGCAGCTCGCCGCGACGATGCCGACCAGCAAGTTCGGCGACCTGTTCCAGTATAATAACCAGTTGGCGTCGGCGGCGGGGTACGTTGCCGGGTACGTCCTGTATCCGAAGATGGAATTCGGCGCGGGCTATGACCGGGCGATGGAAGAGAAGATTTTCAAGCCGCTGGGCATGAAGGACGCGACCTTCGATTATGCCGAGGGGATGGCGGGGAACTGGGCGGCACCGCACGGGCTCGACATCGACGGCAAGGTCACTTTGATGTCGAACGACTTCAACTGGTCGCCCTATCCCTATCGCCCGGCCGGTGCTGCCTTCGCGACGACCGCCGACATGGTCCGCTATGTCCAGCTCGAGCTGGGCAAGGGCGTGCTCGACGGCAAGCGGATCGTCAGCGAGGCGAACCTGACCGAGCGGCGCAAGAAGGGCGTCCAGGTCGGTCCCGACAGCTGGTACGGCATGGGCCTGTTCCAGACCAATGCGAAGGGCGTCAACGTTGTGACGCACGGCGGCACGTTGCTCGGCTATCACAGCAACTGGTATGCGCTGCCCGAGAGCGGGGTCGGCATGGTGATCCTGACCAACAGCGATCCGGGCGCGGCCCTGCTCGCCCCGACGCTGCGCCGCCTGCTCGAAATCCTCTATGACGGCCAGCCTGAGGCGGAGCGCGATGTCGCTGCGGCGGCGGCGCGGATCAAGGCGGGGGCGCAGGCGCGGCGCGGACGGCTGACCTATCCGGGCGACCCGGCGGTGCTGGGCAATCTTGCCGGGCATTATGCCGATCCGGCGGTGGGCCAGATCACGATCAGCGAGAAGGATGGCGCGAAGTGGATCAAGGCCGGGTTCGTCGAGGGGCCGATCGCGACGCGCAAGAATGCCGATGGTACCGTCTCGATCGTCTCGGTCGGACCGGGCAGTATCGGCGTCGACGCGCTGGTCGGGGTCAAGGACGGCAAGCGCACGCTGACCATCAATGACGGCCAGCAGAACCAATATGTCTATGTCGAGGATTGAGGGATGAAACTGACGGTCGCGCGCGAGAGCCTGCCGCTTAACGCCCCCTTCCGCATTTCGGGCCATGTGTTCCAGACGTCGGACATTATCGTCGTCACGCTGGAAGACGGCGGCGCGCGCGGGCGTGGCGAGGCGGCGGGGGTCTATTATCTGGGCGATGACGTCGATCATATGCTCGCGGCGATCGAGGGCGCGCGGGGCGCGATCGAGGCGGGGATCGACCGCGCGGGCCTGCGCCAGTTGATGCCGGCGGGCGGCGCGCGCAATGCGGTCGATGCGGCCTTGTGGGAGCTGGAAGCGGACCGCGCGGGCGTGCCGGTGTGGCAGATCGCCGGGGTCGACGCCCCGCACCCGGTGGTCACCACCTTCACGCTCGGCGCAGACGACCCCGAAACGATGGCGGCGGCCGCGCGCAGCTGGGCCGATGCACGCGCGATCAAGGTCAAGCTGACCGGCGACGACGATCTCGACGCCGCCCGCGTGCGCGCGATCCGCGCCGCGCGACCCGATGTGTGGCTCGGCGTCGATGCGAATCAGGGCTATAGTATCGACCGGCTCGACGCGCTGGTCGCCGTGCTGGTCGAGGCGAATGTCGCACTGCTCGAACAGCCACTCAAGCGCGGGCGCGAGTCGGACCTCGACGGCTATTCTTCTCCGATCCCGCTCGCAGGCGACGAGAGCATCCTGACGCTACACGATGTCGAGAGCGCCAAGGGGCGGTTCGACGTCATCAACATCAAGCTCGACAAATGCGGCGGGCTGACCGAGGCGCTGATGATGGCCGATCTGGCCGAGGAACTGGGGCTGGGCGTGATGGTCGGCAACATGGTCGGCACCAGCCTGTCGATGGCGCCGGCCTTCATCCTCGCGCAGCGCTGCAACATCGTCGATCTCGACGGCCCGACCTTTCTGAAAGCGGATCGCACCCCGTCGATCGTCTATCACGACGGCAAAGTCTCGTGCGACGACAGCGTCTGGGGACCAAAAGCATGATCCGACCGCTCGCCCTGCTCGCCGCGCCGTTGCTGCTGGGGGCGACCGCCCCCGCCGACCCGGCGTACGACATCGTGATCCGGGGCGGGCGCGTGCTCGACGGGGCGGGCAATCCCTGGGTTTCGGGCGACGTGGCGATCAAGGACGGGAAGATCGTCGCGATCGGCACCGTTACCGGGACCGGCAAGCAGGAAGTGGCCGCGCGCGGCCGCTATGTCGCGCCGGGCTTTATCGACATGCTCGACCACAGCCAGCGCGCGCTGCTCAATGACGGGTCGGCGGTCAACAAATTGCGCATGGGCGTCACCACGCTGATCGCGGGCGAGGGCGGCACCGCGGTTCCCGCCGCCGAGCTTCCGGCCTATTTCGACACGCTCGAACGCCAGGGCATCGCGGTCAATTTCGGCACCTATTATGGCGCGGTGCAGGCGCGGGTGAAGGTGATGGGTGACGCCGCCGGCACGCCGACCGAGGACCAGCTGAAAGCGATGGAGGCCGAGGTCCGCACCGCGATGCGCGCGGGCGTGTTCGGCATCTCGACCGCATTGATCTATCACCCCGCATCCTTCCAGTCGGCGAGCGACCTCGCGCGGCTGGCGGCGATTCCGGGCAAGTGCGGCGGTTTCTACGCCACCCATATGCGCGACGAGAGCGACAAGCTGCTGACCGCGATCGACGAGGCGGTGAGCATCGGCGAGCGCAGCGGAGCGAAAGTCGAGATCTACCACATCAAGGCCGCCTATGCCCCGCTCTGGGGCAAGCTGATGCCGCAGGCGATCGCGCGCATCGAGGCGGCACGGGCGCGCGGCGTCGATGTCGGCGCGAACATCTATCCCTATCGCGCGGGCGGCACCGGCCTCGACGTCACGATCCCGACCCATGTCTTCGCCAAGGGGCGCGAGGCGGCGCACGCCGCGCTGCGCGACCCGGCGG